>NZ_JBHRSD010000038.1:0-41327 GCF_042643375.1 Pseudoalteromonas fenneropenaei | reverse complement strand
TTCGCAGAGTCAATAGTTGAGTTTGAGATGGGGTTCGGCTTGGCTTTTGAAGGATCAGCACGTTGCGAATACGATATATTGGTAATTGATAGCATTTATCGTGCAACGTTCCCACCATAAATTGTGCCATTAACACGCCGGTTTGCTCTACAAGTGCAAAAAAACTAACTTCGCTAAGCGCTAACCAACGGGCCTCTTTATATAGCACTCTGCAAATATCAGCACTGGCTGCGCGTTTGAACTTAATCGCATGTTCTATTTGCGAAATTACTTTTGAGTCCAGGTTAATTTTAAGATGTTTATGATGGTCCTCGTCTAGCCAACTTGGCTTTTGACCGTTAAGACGATTAAGAGCCTGCTCAGCTTTTACATGGACCGACTGTTTAATGTCAGAAGGCAATGAATGGGGGAGCAATTGTTCTAGCAACAAATAGTGCTCAGCCACTTCCATACTCATCCTAGTAGACGCTCCTCGCCATTGAGCATTTATAGACCAGCCATAAGGCTTTGTACGAGTATCCTTTTCCAAACCAAAACTGCTACTGTCAAACATTGCTTGCAGATCTCGTTGTAACATCCGGGTGCTAACTGCCATCCCTCTATTCGATAACTTGCTCTTCAATTCAGAAGTAGATATGGAGCTTGGTTGGTATGGAATCAGTTCTAGGATGGTCAAATGACGTTGTGAATTCATTTTTTAACTTAACTAGCAACTAAGCTGGTAATATCCACCAGCTTAGTAAATATGAAATCTCTAACAAAAGGTAATATCAAGGTAATTAGTGTGATCTGAACCTGAATAGCTTTTCTTTATCGAGTATGACAAAACAGATTGGATCAATTTGATATATAATCTAAAGTCGACTTTCTTTGACATGTTCAAAGACTACATCAGTCACATCTCTTGCACGATATCCCTTTCCAGTTGGCTGAATTACTATCTTAAGTGAATCCTTGAGGGAGACTAATCTTTCCTTATAGTCCTGACCAATTGCAAAGTTCTCGGCAAATGGCTTAATTGCGTCCGAGAATGCTTCTATCATTGATTCTTTAGACGAATATCCTTCATGACCTAAAGCAGATAAATAAGAAATTAGCGCGGTGTCAATAAGTGTCCCTTCGAACCACCACGTTGAAGAGGCATAGCCTGCACACCACCGGATAGAAGTCTCCTGAAGATATACTTCAATGCTAGTAATATTTTCCCCGACAAAGCAAGAGCCGAACATAATGCCGGTAATATTATGTGTTTTAGATAGCTCTCCTACTTCGAATAGAATATGGTCGATATTGACTTCTCCAACCTTTTTTTTGTATCCATGTGCCGCGATGTAGATAATAGAGTTATCAAAACTGCTTCGGGTGATACATTCTAAAGCTTTATTAAAACTCGACTTATCATAGAAATTTGCATGATAAACCTCTGTATCTCCTGCTCTTTTAGCAGCCCCTTCTATAAACGGTAATACACTGGTCCGATTGTTGTCTGTATCATCCAAACCCCATGGAGATTCAAGTATCAAGATTGCATTATGCGCTCGCTTTTTATTCACAACAGCCATATTAAATCCTTATAGTTTTTTATTCCGCCAAATCAAAAATCATATGATACATGCCTATCATTTGCTTTTTATAAATTACCATTCTTCATCAAATAAACACTTTTGAACTACTGCTAAACACGTTAAATTGACCACAACCTATTTTTACCACTAATTTTTCTTTATTTCGTAATTCCAGTTCCAAAAGTTAATTAACAACGATTAAATCACCCCAAGCTTAGTATAAAGTTCTCTCTTTTCCTTCATTCTGATGTCTGATGGCGCTACACGCAATGCTACTTTGAGGTACGCAGCGGCGCCGGAGTAATCGCGCATTTGCTCACAGACTAAAACAAGCTGACTTAATATTTGAAACTTCATCGGCGTAGCTTGGTTTATTTTCTCTAACAATGCTCTCGCTTCTGGATATTTAGCCTCAAGACCAAATATGGAAGATTCTAAATATTCAGTTGTAGTGTTCTCATCCTCAGCTTGCTTTCTTTGAAGCAACCAAAACTTAGCTTGATTGATATTTCGAAGTTGTAAATAAGCCTTAACAATCAGCTCCAATAACTCTGCAGGTTGAATAAATTTCCCTTCAAGTAAGATCGACTTATTGCCTTCAACGACTTTTTCAAAATCAAACAGCCTATTTGCACGATATAGAGCGATCAGCTGTTGATGCAACGCTTGATGGTCTTTACTACGATGGTATTCTTGAGAGGCTAACTGAGCTGCTTTTTGATACGCCTGTTCAGACATTGCTTCAAGTACTGCACTCGACCAGTCTTGGTTTGGTCTTGACTGAAATACTGATACCGCAGCACCTACTTTAAGCTGTTTGTCACTAGCAGCATCAAACGCTCGTATTAGTTCAGAAACTGTTTGATAGCGATGATTTGGTTGCTTTTGTAAACAGGTAAGAACAACTAGCTCCAAGTCAGCATGGATGGAACTATTGATTTCGGTAGGTCGCTTGAAGGGAATATGCCGTTGCACTTGAGCTGGCGTATCATGCGGTAACTTCCCAGTCAAAAGTTGATAAAGCAAAACACCTAAGCTGTATACATCACCAAGCAATAACTCTTCTAAGCTACCTTTTCGGCTATCTACATTAGAAAATTCTGGTGCTGAATAAAGGACAGTCCCACCATTTTCCCGAGTACGTACGTAAATTTCTTCTGGTAAAGCTGAACTACCGAAATCAGTTAACTTTACCAAGTCGCGTTCACCAACCAAAATATTGTGTGGTTTAATGTCGCCATGGGAAATAGGAATTGGGAGCTCTGCTAGATATTTCACCGCGCTTAGTACTTGGCGATAAATTTTAAATAATCGCTCATACGTTTGACCAAAATTCCGCTGCCTATCATCAAGCTTTTGCGCCAATGTTTGGCTTGGAAAATACTCCATTTCAATATAAAACCATTCATTATCAATACGGCCCATATCAAAAATTTGAACAATATTGTCGTGCAGTTCAACATCTAACAGCTCTTTCCCTTCGGCAAGATGGCGATCTTCTCGTGTAATATCCTTAGGGATTTTTACCGCGACAATTTGCCCATCTTGCAAGCGCTCGGCGCGCCATACCCAGCCATGACTGCCATCACCTAAGCATTCAAGCAACAAATACTTATCACCCAAGCGCTTATTAGTACCAGGTAAAAAATGTGCTGACTTTATATTCATATCAACACCTCATAATGAATTCTATCTAAAGAGATAAAGTTTAGGTTTTTTATGAATAGGAAACGGCAAAATATAACTCGAACATCTGGCATAGCATGTACCTGCGTACCAGTAGATGAAGTAAACCCAGAACGGCATATCTCTTTAAGTTTTTGCGTATCAGGGGTATTCACAAGCCCTTGACTCCAAGCACTCAGCACCAAACTTTTCGGTGCATGGTCCCAGCGTTGAGCTGCTTCCATTAAGTTCTTCAATTTTTCTTCAAGTTTTTGCTGGCCTCGGGGAGTGCCATCAAAGCGTTCAAACTCTATTAGACACAATGGTGTTGACGCGTTTTTATCAAACCAGCCTGAATCTGAACGGATATCAGCACCGGAAGAGCCCGGAGCCGGGCACTCCACCACTGCCATATAAGATTGCTCATGACCGTACGTATTCCAAACACTGCAGCCTAGACTATGGACAAGAACATCTTGGTCCAACAATTCTCCGCTAGTCATAAGAGGAAACGCTTCTCTTACCCAAGAAAGCCCAGGCATGGGTAGATTAGCCATTAAAGGAACCCCAAACTCGCAATACTTCTGGAGACTCACCGCCATGAATAAGCGCCTTGCTACCGACCTTAACAAGTAATGGGGCCGGAATAGAACGACCACATACCAAAGCTTCACCGGTTGATAAACTCGGTAACTCATCCAGGTCGGCCTTGCTGACCATATCGGAAGCTTTAGCAATAAAACGCTGATCGTCAGGGTTTTTCAAACGCATAGTAATTAACGTATTGCACTGAGAGGTCACATCTGAGTCCAGTTTAGATGGGCGCTGACTCACAATGCCAAAACCGACACCAAATTTACGGCCTTCACCTGCAATTTTCTTAATGATCCTGTGACTTACTGCGTTACCACCAGCTGGCGCAAAGTTATGTCCTTCCTCGTAGACAATAAAGCAAGGGCGAAGTGGGTCTGTTTTGCTTGAAGCCGCTTTTAGAATCTCACTGGAGAGCAGAGCACAAACGACTTGCTTCGCGGTATCACTCAAGCCTTGTAAATCGACAACGACCAACCGGCCTTGTTGATTGCTTGGGCGACCGACCATTTTATAAATGTCAGTTGGCTCAGCCATCGTTGCACTGTAAAAGCTCTGAGCTTCATTTAGCACTCGAGAGAGCTTCATGGAGGCAACAGCAGCGCTTCGACCTGACAAAGCTTTAGCTTCCGCTTCAGAGAGATCGTCCCACTCTTTTAGCTCTTCAATGCCATCACCTAAAAAGTAACGTAGGCGGTTTATATCACGAGGTTCTGTCTTATCCACCGAGCGCCAATAGCGAATAGCCACATCCAACACACGCTGTTGCGGCTCGCTTAGCCCAGGTAAAATCTCGGCAATATCATCCATTTCAAAATGGTCGAATTGAAGCGCAAGTGGTGTGTTTTTGCTGGCATATTTGTGTTTAAAAGATTCATGCTGTGGTGAGAAAACCTTAATGCCCGCACCTGCGGCTTGTAACTTTTCAAAAGTATGTTTAATCAGAGGCAATGCTTCTTGATCGCGCTTATCGTCTGTTGCATCCAGAAGGCTAGAGAATTGCAGATTACCACCTGCCAGAGCTTTGCCGTATTCACCGTGAGGGTCGAACACCACGACAGTACCATTGTTAACGGCAACCAATCGCTCAATAATACGGCCAACTGTGTAAGACTTACCAGAGCCTGTCATCGCTAACACAGCCATGTGCTCAGTCACTAGCTTGTTTACATCAATGAAGACCGGAACCGTATTTTCACCTTTGTCGTAACCAACCAGATTACCCAAGTGCAAACTGGAGTGCTCATTGAACTCGTAAAAGTCACTCAAAAACTGAAAATCAACGGTTTCAACTGCAGTACCGGGATTAAGCGGGCGACGTGGGATCTTGATCTGACGAGATACAGGATCGCGGTATCCCACCAGCTCTACCTGCGCAAACATGTTCTCACCAGTCACATTCGCGCCTGGCAACAACTCAAGCTCAGTCACGCCATCACCAAAGCCTGCGTTGTAAAGCATATTGGTTCGGCTGATCTTCGTTACACGGCCTAATACGGCCACTTGCCCCTCGTCTTTACGCTCTTGGTGCATAATCCGTACAAATTCACCACGACGCACTGAAAACGAATCTTGCACCACCATAGTTAACTGGCTGGCATCGCCGGTATTGCCTACTAATTTACCTAAAACTTTATAAGCCATTGTTCAATCCCTCATCCAAGCCAGCCAACCAGCCTGCTTCAATATCATTATTCTTAAGTGCACCGTGCAAACCTTGGCGGTAAAACTTGGCAAACTTCGGTAAAATGCCAAGCTGCTGATAGCCTAGTAATTGCGGCAATGGCATGGCATTTCCTTTGTTCTGCATATCAAGCACCATCAATCGAGATGCCACTAAATCAAGATCTGCGCTCTGCCAATCAGGTTCATCACCTGCTAGCTGCACCATTTTAATTTGGCCACCACGCGCACTGCGAAAATGGAAGCCAATTAGGCCTTGCTTCGCTTCGACACTTGGTTCTATACGGTTCTCTTGTTCAGATAAACGAAACGCAATGGTCCGCGAGTAATTGCCTAAAATGCCATTAATAAAACGTAAGTCTCCAACACCCACTAAGCTTTCGTCCAGTCCTGCCAAATTTTGCATTAACTCACTAGAGAAACCGTCCGAATCTAAAATCTGCTTTCGCCCTTGCTCAGTACGTAAATCTTGTTTGGCAATACTCACAATTGCACTAAAACGCTCGGCCAAAATGCTTGCTAACACCACCCCCGTCTTATTCCATGGGAACAGCTTTGCACGGTGGTTTTGCCAAAAGGATTCTATTGCTCGCTTGGTTTTGTCATATTCCTGCTTATGGCGAACATTCCGCTCCAGTGGCGCCATATCGCGCGCTAAAAACAGTGGGGTATCAAGTAAAATTAAGTCACAGCGCTCTTGGCTCAACAGTTGTTTCTCAACCAGCTGATACGCCTGGCGAATTTCAATCAGGTCAAGCCGCTTTCGTTGCGCTTCGAAATCAATGTCATCCAGTTCAGATACTGAATCACTACCCGAAGTACTGACCTTGTTTTCTTCTATCAACAAATCTGTTCGTACAGCTGCGCTGGCATAAATAAATCCCCCTAGAGCTTTATCTAGGCACGATTTAGTGGCTATACCCGCCACGCTTAAATTCACTACCGTGGGCTTAGGCACAGCCTTAACTAAACCAGCATCACGAAACAGTGGTGCTACCTGTTCAATATCACGAATTTGCTTAAGTAAACGCCCCGCACTGCCTGGTAAGCGAAGCTGACTGTCTATGGCAAGTGATTGCGCTAAATTCATTGTTTTATTTTCATTCATACCTATAGCGCTCCCGTATCTAACTGCTCGCTGAGTAGCGGTGCATAAGCCCAATATTGCGAGGCTTGTAAGCTGGCTTTGCCTGATTCAGTTAACCCCGCTTCATTGATAAAACCATGCAGCAGCAATGTTTCGCTTCGATTGATGGCATCAAGACTATTTACATCGAACATCAACTTAACTGTGTCATTGTCAACAAGTGCCGCTAGGCTCTTACCGTGCCCAGCGTAAAGCAGCAACAGAACAACCAAATCGTATTTGTCGGGCAAATACGCCGCCAGTTCTGCTTTTTCCTCAGCAACAGGTGTTGCGACGCCCGCATGATCAACGAACCAGTTTAACCAGCCAACTAAAGCCTCAGTATGATCAAGCAGATTTAGCGACCACAAAGGCAACGTCGTGACTGCAAACAAACCACTATTGCTGTGTTTTCGGACATAGCGAGTATGTACCACATCACCCGCCATATGCTGCCTCTGATCTGCACTACCAGCAAAACCAACAACGGCTTGGTTGGTTTCACTTGCCAGCACTGCCGTTAATCCTGAGTCTTCAGAGATCAAGCTAGCGGCTGCAAATGTCCAATCCAGCGCTGGTTGCAGTTCGGCAAACTCAACATGCTGTTCAGGTTGCGGGTTAATAACTAACGCCGCGCAGCCCGCTTGCATGGCCCATAAATATAAGCTTTGGCAAGCCTCATAGTTGGTTAACTCTTCAGCTTGCACTAATAACAAACCGCAAGCAGGCGGCGAGTTTAGCCAGTCACTTTCAAGTGGCGTAGCCCCCGCAACAGTTTGTAAAAAGCGACCTTTACGATTGCTTGCCAATGCGGCGGACAAATAAATACTCATTGCATCACCTCTACAAGCTCGTAGCAAAGGTGAGGCGCATTTTAACTATCCCTTTCGCGACTAAACCTTGTTGCTGCTCAGGCGTTAATGCTGGCTCTTGATTTTGGCTAAGCGCTTGATAAACCGGCTGCCACTGTGCCAGTGTTAGCCCTGTGCCTTGCAAAATAGCGTCACCTTGTTGCTGCCAATCAGCTAAGGTTTTATCACACACCATCACCAGCTCACTTACCCCTAACTTGGCGACGTCGTTTAGTGTTAACTCAGCAGGTAGCGGTTGCTGCTGCGAAGCTAATAGCGGCTTTAATATTTGCAATAAGCTATTTACCTGCTCGATGGCGGCGCGTTTAACGTGGTTTAAACGCTCCTCTATTTTTAATAACTGGCCTTGGATCGGAGCAATTTGCCCGCGAGCCGATTTGAGTAGCTCTTCTGGTAAGTCACGTAACCCCGAGAACTGGCCATTGCGTAAAGTGGTTTGCATGCTCTGGCGTTTGCTTTCAGCATCAGCGGGTAAATCCGCTATTGCATCGTCAATCAGTTGTAACTTCATGATCAGTTTCGGTAATTCGGCAATATCACTTGTGTGCTCATACTCGGCAGTGGCACTACTGAGTAATTGTTGTAGCTGTTGGGCGCGTTGGCTTTGCTCGGCTAGGTTATTCACTAACTTCTCAAAGCGCTCTTTACAATTACGGTAGCTAGCTAAAATACTGCCTTGAATTTCTGGCAGTGGCAGCTGTTGTTCAGTGTGCAGGTTTAAGCCTACCTCCAACGCTAAAGCCGAAAGCTTATCCTGCGCTTTACCTAAATCGAGTTTGCGCAGGTAGTGTAATAACGTATCACTGCCAGCTTGCTGCTCTTTTTGGCCTGTGGCACTGCTGGCATCCTCTTTTAATGCGCCATCTAAAATATGGCCAATGGTGCGCAACGTGTTGGTATATAAACTTTTTGGGAAATGAGCGATCGCGGCACAGTCTGTCTCAACGTCTTTGATTAAATCGGCGAGTCGAAGATTAATACGCTCGGCACTACGCTCGACAAAATCAGCAAATAAACAGGCTTGTTCAACCCGCTGATAAAGCGACGTCGTTTTGTCTTCTAAATCAAGAATGTGCGCATCTTTAAGCGTAGGCTTACTGCTATTAAGTGGTTTAACCTTAGCGACCAAAGCCAATATCTCAGCGCGCTTATTCACCAGCCCAGCTAAAATATGAGCCTCACCCACTTGGGTAATCTCTCCTAGCTGCTCTTCTTGTTGCTTAAGGGCACCAAAGAGTGTTTGTGCTTTTTCTAGCTGTTCTTTGGCTTCCACCGTGGCATAACCAAGTTGGTTTGTACCCAGCGGCGCAAAGACTTCATTGATGCGGCCATAGCCATACACGCGGCTCATTACTTCTACGCTAGCTTTGTAACTGTCTTGGTCGTTACCACTGAACCAGTTTTGCGCCTCGGTAATCGCATTTTCTAAACGGGAACGTGGGTAGCTTTCCCACGTTGCTTGTTTTTCGTTTGGATTGGTTAAAGTGAGCAAATTCAGCTCGCCACACCACCACATCCAGTCGTTGAATACACCTTTGGCGGTAATATTGGTTTCAGCAACATAGGCAAAATAGAACTGCTGTTTAAAGCGTTCGAACTGCCATTTATGTTGTTTGTTTGGGTGAGCAATACGCGCTAAAAACAGCGGGATTTGTGCTTGGCTGCGCTGTACATTATTTAGCTCTGTAAACAACCCAGCGTGCTCATCAGCGGTATAACCCTTCGCCATATAGCTGCCCGGCACTTTGAGCTTATCTAATAAGCTGCTGAGCTCATCCACTGGCACACCATGCTGCTGTTGTAAATCCAGCACACCATTTAGTTCTGGGTGGGCAATAGCCAGCTGATACCAGCCTTTAAACAATAAGTCGCGATCAATGGGCGATAATTTACCGTCTACTTTTAGCGGCCAAGCAATTAAGCCGCGTTGTTGCAAACGCTGGCGCCACTTATGAATTGCATCATTGGCAAAGGTGCTTAGGGCGTGCAGCTTGTTTTTAAACTTAGCGGTGAAGCTTTCGGTACTTAAGGTTACGCCATGTTGCTGGCAGGCGGCCAAACTTAAACCAATACGCTCTAATTGATCAGCCTCACTGGGGTTGACATAGTGCAGCAGTATGGCATCGCGTAATTCATTACTGTCATCCAAGCGGCTGTATTGCTCCATTAAATGAGCAGAGGCGGTGAGCGCCAAGACAGGCGTGCGGCCACTTTGGCGGCTATGTTCTGCAGCAAAGGTATGTAGATTGCTTAGTTCATTCAGGTTACTTACCCAAGCAAATAAGGCTTTACCATCTGGGTGTAACTTAAAGCCTTCTAAAGTAAACAGGCCACCTTGACGGCTTTTCGGCTCGGTTAGTATCGCCAGCGGTGCATCGTCGCTACCGGCTTTATTGCTCAACAAGTTTTCGTCATAGCGCCAGTTGTTGTCCAGTAAGCGGACAACACCAGTCACGCGGGTTAGGGCTTTTATGATTGGTTTTTGGCTGCTTTGTTTAGCCAGTTCGGCCATCGCCTGTTCGTGGCCATCGCCCATGCTTGGGTCTTTAAAAATCAACGAGTTTTGCTGCGCGCTGCGATAACGTAAATCTAAACGCAATAACATCGCCACACTCGGGCCAATATGGGTCGCTTCGCTGGTATCCAGCTCGGCGGTATCGCCCACTAACTTATGCCACAACGCATCGGCAGCAAATTCAATCGCCGGGTGGTCGTACAATAAACTCAGTAAATATTTAAACTCCCCCTTGGATAACGGCAGCAGCACCCCGCCTTTATCACCACTGGCGGCCAGCTCATTAATTGAAAAGGTCCGCAGGTTATCGAGTAAGGTATCTAGGCTCAGCGCTTGGTCAACGGCAGGGTATAACCATTCATCATTTTTACGCACAAACTTAGCTTGCTCTAACGCTTGGCGGCACTGTAAGCGGTCGATGCTCAGTTTGCGGTAGTAAGCGGCAATCGGCTCTTGGTCTTCGTTTTTCAGAGTTAGTAGTTCAGAGGCTTGGCTCACCTCCGCTAAGCGCACCGGTAATTGGCCATATAACAAGCTTCTGCACTCGGCTAATAGGGCTTGGTCGCGGGTTTGAATACCTTCAATCGCCCCTTTATCGAGCACGTGTTTCGCCACACGGCCAGAGCCTGCCAGCACCGCTTCAAACAAATCACCCAGATCATTAATGCTGCGGCCTGCTTGTTGAAATTGGTTAAGCACCGCATCCACATTGGCCATCACCACGTTAAACCAACCAAAGTTAGCGCCACTCATGGCGTAGGCGGCTTCAACTAAACCCGCCGGGTAATCAAAGCCCAGTTTGCCTGCTGTTAATAGGCTCGCCACATAGTCTGACACATCGGCAAAGGCGTTGTGCTCAAGCTCTACCAATTCAAAACGGCGCGCCACGGATTGAATTTCACGCAGTTGCTGGCCGAGTAGTGGCGAGCAGAGCGCGACATAACGCAACCAAGGCAGTTTACGGCGCGGATCTTCCTCTTTAATGGCTTTGCCAATTAAACGAATGGCTTGGCCATCAAGGCGTTTGTCTTGTTCATCTTCCAAACCAAAGGTGGCGGCTTCGGCCACGGTTTCTAGCTCATCGAGTACGACGAGCACATACTGCACACCAAAGCGTTTAAGTACCTCGTAGGCCGCTTGTACTAATTCAACCACCAGGGTTTGGTCGGTGTAGAGATCTTCTTCACTGTGCTGTTTGTCCAGCTGCAGTGCTTCTGCCAATAGTGCAGCAGTAAAGCCAAACGGCATTAGGCGTTCGTAGGCTTGTTTGGCGATCTCACTTTGAATGGAGCCATCAAAGGATTGGGTCGCCAGTGGCAATAACGCCTGGTACAAACCAAAAGCAAACCAGTTATCGGAGTTTTGATAGTCTGATGCCACTTGCGAATAACGAATATACAAAGCCAAATATTTGTCTTGTGCTTCGCTATTAAACAACTGTTGATCGTGCAATTGGCCTTGCTCGTCACGTACAAACCAACCTTTGGAGCAGTCGTTAATTTGCGCCACCAGCTCATGGCCTAAACGAGATTTACCTCGGCCCCATTCGGCTTCTACCGCAAATACATGGGCAAAACGATCATCGTCATGGTCAACCGTGTGCAAAAAGGTTTGAAAGCGCTTAAAAAAGCGACTTTGACCAACCAATGGGTCACGCGGTGGATAATCCGATACACCCGTCGCTGCCCAGCGATGTTGCTTGACTAGCTTATCGACGACGACATCATCTAATTCAAAACTCATCACGAAAATCCTTTATCTGTTTATTCTGTTAGCTGAACTGACATTTTTTTTGTTGGCATAACTGGTTTGTGCCAGTTGCCTAATCGCCTGTTGTAAATATTGGCTTTTGTAGCCAAACAGCGGTGCGAGCGGCAGGCTGTAACAGGCATCGCTAAACTCGGGGTGAATGCGGTACTGGCCGGGTTCGCCGCGGCCAGCCTCTAAAAACTGCCAGATTTTTTTCGACAATAATTCAGCAATGAGCGGGTTAAGCGCACGGTTTAAACGCTGCATATCTTCTGCGCTATCGGTTAGTGCAGGGTAAAGGGCAATATGCTGCTCGCTCAGTAATTGCACTAAAAACTCGGCCAAACTGCCCAAGTTCACTTCATCGCCGTCAATGCCTTGTACCGCCACATTCACTTGGCTGGGGGCAAAAGCGTTTTGCCCCGCAGGTAAACTCAGCAATAAACCGCCCCGTTGCTCGGCGGCCCAGGCATCTTGCACAAAGCTAAGTAGGCTTAATAAAAACCACCATGGCTGCTGGGCAAAGTGCTGAATGTATGTCGCCTCAGCATTCACGGGCTGCGACACCAACAACCAATCGGTACTTGGTTTGAAGGGCGATTTAATGGGCTGCTTGAGGTTGAATTCACTCAATAACGATTCAGGCAGCACCAATAAACGGCCTCGGCACCAGTTGCTGGACAGTTGTTTTGCAGTGTTATCGATAGGTTGGATTGGCGTCAGCGCTTGGGTTTGTTCACTTAACGTGTGCAGGGTAAAACAAGCGCGCAAAAGTCGGCATAACGCCGGAATAGCGGCGTTATCGTTCAGGCTATGGCCGAGTAAATCGCGCTCTAGTTGCGAGAGTGGCCCAGCGATAAGTTGTGGATGAGCATCAGCGCTTTCTAGCTGCGCCAATACCCATGCACTGGCATTGCCTAATTGCTGGATTAGCTTAACCAATACTTGTAGGTCGCTCATGGCGCCTGCTTCACGGCAGCGGGCCGCAGCTACGTTCAGCCAATGGGCACGCACTTTAGGGTTTAGCCCCAACAGTGCTAATTGCCATTCGCCTAGTTGGCTCAGTTCGTTATACGCATTCAGCAAAGGCGCGCTGAGGCAAAAAGCGTTGTTTGTTTCATTGATATCGCCTGCTGTATCGACAATAGCACCCGCCGCAATTGGCTGTAATAGTTTTTTTAGCGCAGGAATGGCGGCCAATAACACGGCGGTTTTACTGGCCGCTAAGCCGCCACTAAACCAAAGCTGGCTAAGCAACTGGCAACAGCCTTGCGCTGCCTCATGGCTTAACAGGCTACTGGCTTGCGCGTGACTCGCCATGTTGCAGTCCTTATCAACGGCCACCATGCTTACTCCTCTGCCTCAGTTTGAGCAGCGCTTTCCAGCAAACAGTACAGCTCATCGATATCGCTAAACAGCGGTGTCGCGCCTTCAATGGCATAACCTTGGTTGCTAAGCTTGCTTAAAATCGCTTGATCTAAGCTGTTGTCACCATCATCCAAAGCTTGTTGGGCTTGAATAAGCTGTTGTTCGGTGAGTTGGCCTTCGATAAGAGCTTCGACCAAGTTTTTTGCTGCAATAGTTAGCAATCTACTAACCTCTTGAGCTAACCCTGCCTGGATATACAAATCATCTGCTTTAACTGCCATTGTTTCTAGTGGCGATCTGTCTTCGGGAACTGGAATCCTAATTCGTGCAACGTCAGATGGGTGGATTCCAGCAGAGATCCCCCTAACTATTGCTTGCCATTGTGTATAGCCTGCTTCTGTCATTAAGTAAGCATGAACGTAAGATGCTGGAATGCCACACTCTTTCAAGCGAATAACCAGAACTTTTGCGGATGGAAGTATCAACTCGTCACTGTGATTGAAAGAAACATCTTTGCCAATGTAGTTTTTGTCATGCGCGGCATTGGTAAGCAAGATATCTTTCTTGGCCAACGGGTCTACATTGCCTTTGCGCTCAACTAAGTTCATCGGCTGCTTTAAAAATAAACCCGAACAGCTCCTTGAGGTTGCCTGCTTTACACCATCGCTAGACTCAATACTCGCTAATGTCTTACCTATGTATATGTCGCTGCAGATTTCTCCAAGAGTTACATTAGGGTTCTCTTCAAAATATTTTTCAATATGAGGAGGATAAGACGCAGGAGTCAAAACTTCGAATAACTGGTCAGGTCTAATTGGGTAACTCATTCTTCTGAAAGAGTCATAATGAGTTATAGGTCTGTAAAAACCTTCAAACTCCCTATGTAAATTAGACACTACTTGCTTAGCCCAAGCGCGCAGTTGCTCTGCTTGGCGAACTTTATCCCCGATGTATTTTTGAGCTTGAGGATCTGGTAAATAGACGGGAATTGAACGCACATGCTCATTCACCATGTTGATTTGACCAGTACTACCTGCAACCCCTTGTTCTAGCGCTCTCTCTCCCCACCAAGAACGAAGGAAACATGCTAAATACCCTTCGTCAGTTCCAGTCTTAACTGACATGCGTGCGATGTGCTGATTGGTTATAGGCTTATCTTTTCCGTAATAAAGAGACACACGCCCTATGCTTCCAGCTCCTGTCAAGTTAATGAGTAAGTCGCCTTCTTTGACTGTTACTTTGTTAAGGTCTTTAAAAACACTTGGATCAGCATAATCTGCAGGCTCATGTGTTGCGAGCAGCCCGTCAACGTTCTTAGTTTTTAAACAAGGGTAGCTACCACCATACTTAGGATGTGGGCCAGGACTGATTGTGTTCACCACAAGCTCTTGAAGTGAGCTCCAGTTAAGAGATTTGATTTTCCTAATCGCTTGAGTAATCTCGGGCCTATAAGACTGAGCCGACATCAAAAGCCCAATTTCAGATGGAGAAATACGGTTTATATGTTTAGAGCCGCGAAGCTTATCTACTGACATCATTCACCCCGCTTATATGCCGATACAATCTTATCCAGATCATTCTCGACGCCGGCGTTATAGTCTTCGATATTGTTTTTCACCACATAACCTAAGGTTTCAGCTACCGCCATAAACACCTCGGTTTGCTGTTCTGGTAAGAATTGCTCCGGTTGGTCAGGGTTAGCGTGGCGTTTTTGCAGATACAAAATCGAGGTTTTTGCGCCTGTGCCAGAGAGCTTAAAGCAGTCGCTGGGTAGAGAAATTACTGCTTTGACGATGGCTTTACCGCCAACAAACTCGCCAGTTTGATCGTCTTTTTTGCCCATAATGTACTCGCGTACATAACGGTCGCCGGAGTTACACAAAATGCCATCGGGTAAAACAATCATTAAACGGCCACCCGGTTTAAGCAGTTGTAGGCATCGGTCGATAAACAACACAGCGGGGTCAATCGTTGCACCCACGGGTTGCCAGTTACCTTTGCTGTCGGGTTTGCTGCCAAGGGCTAAGCCAGAGGTGGTTGGATGTAAACTGTAAACGGGCTTTTTATCGGTACCACCAGTGCGGCGCAAATCTGTGCGGTAACCCGCCCATTTTGGGTTGCCATGCTCATCAAGCTCTAAATCACCGGTATCTACCCACTTCATTTTTATGTGGTCGTAGTATGCGTTGTAGCTATCGCCCATTTTTTGCGCAGGACGAAAGCCACCAAGCACTTGCTCCATATGGCGTTCATAGTCTTTTTTGGATTCTTGCTCGTTTTTACCAAAACTTGGGGAGCCAAAAGGGGGGTTGGTGCAGATTAAATCAAAGCTATTTGGCTGGAGTGCTTGCGTAACTAAAGAATCTTGGGTTTGGAAGACCTGAGCTTTTGGCGCGCCTTGCAAAGCCATATTTACTCTTGCCAGCATCACCATTCGAGGTGTCGAATCTGCTCCAGTAAAACCATGATTTTTTAATTTTTCCTTTAACTTTTCTTTATCAACATCCGGCATGCCTATTTCATTATCAATGAGTTTTTGCAATTGACTTAATACCACAGAGCCAAAGCCAAAAGATCCGCAAGTAGGATCACAGAAACGAAAATCGCCATTAGATAAACGAGCTAACTCTGTGCTGTCGGATGCGATATCATGTAGCGCTATTTCAACCATCGCCTGCTTAACTGGATTGGGGGTGAGGTAAACACCATTCCCACCCTTTGAGTCGAAATTCGCGCGTAAAAAAACATCAAACACACGGCCTAACAAGTCACCGGAAACATGACCCAAATTCCCCTGCGCATGAACAATATTACCGCGATTATCGGTTACCGGACCGAGGTCTTGAATTGCTTTTAGTAGCGAAATAAAGTTTTCTGGCCGATTTAGGTTTATGTGTACTCGTTCTGAAAAGATCGGATTTTTAGTGCCATCATCTGTGACAACAATATAGTCTTCATGACTTTTTAGTGTTTCGAAAGCGTCACGTATTAATTCAACCGCTTGTGCGCCATGCTGTTCAACATATTGCCAAGTAAAGACTTCACGGAGCACGTATTCATTTCCGCTCTTTGACTTGAAAGTCATACTTTCATCATGATGAACTCGGAAACTTTCTAGGAAAAGTAGTTTGGCTACTTCTTCAATGATAGCGTTTTTGTCATCCACATTATCTCTGGTAAATCTGAATACAGACTCATGCCAGAAATTTAGCTTTTTCATCAAGTCGGTATATGTCTTCATTGACCATCTGAAAGTTTGATCCCTTTCAAGGGTTTTGTATTCTTTCAGTTCATTTAAAGTGGGGAGTTTGTCAACAGCAATAGTTCCTTGTGAGCTAAACAAGCGTACATATTGAGTTTTTTGACCATCGGTAAGTGCTGCGAATATTGGCCATAGCTCTACGTCAGTATCTCCTAGCAATTCGATGACTAAGAGCTCCAATTTTGCAAAGTCAGAAGCATACTCCCAATTGTCTGAATTTAAAGCCACTAGCATTACGGTAGGAGTTAAATTCCCTTCAACCAAACCTTGAATAAGACCTGCCTTGGCCAGTTCATGCTCGGGTAGTTCAACCAAAGGCTGGGTGAACTCGGTGTGCTGCTTTACAAGCTGATTAAAGAGCTGTTCAAGCTGCTGCTTTGGGTCTGTTTTTTTTGCTTTTGCTTCTTTAGCCATGATGTTTATTTCATTCTTTTATTAAGTCGTTCAACGATGCCTTTGGGTTGGTTGCGGGTGACTAAACCTGCCAATTCACCAACGTGCTAATTCAGTAAAATCAGCAAGGGCCCTTTAATGTCTAACTGTGGGTGTTGCTGCGCCAGTTTGCGTATTTGTTGCTCACTCGTTGTAATACCAGACGGGAGCTTTCTGAGCACCTGCGCCAAAGGCATACGTCCACCCGCTTGCTGAAGTAATAAGACTAAATGTTCAGTAATATCCGGCGTGGCTTGATAAACCGCAGAAGGCTCGAGTTGTTGATTATTTTGGGTTAATGATGCAAGCCACAGGGATACTTGGGTTTGATTCAAGTTCAATGAATGCCATAAGGATTGATTTTCACTAAACAGCAGTGACGGACTCTTTGGTGTAGTTTTTAATTGGATAATTAATTGTTCTAAACTATCTTTTCGATGGTTTGCGTTCATCTCAATCCTTAGAGTTAACTCGCTAATGCACCTGACTTTGACTCTTTTGTATGTTCCAGCATATCTCCTATGCTGCAATTAAATAAATCGCAAAGTCTTTCTAGTGCCTCCAAATCTACCTTTTGTGCCGTTTCTTTATACATTAAAGTAACAGTGGCCCTACTTAAACCAGTTGCTCTGACCACATCGGCAATTCGCATCTTATGTTCGCCCATCATTCGGGCGAGATGACAACGGATCATAGATTGCCCCCCTATAGGTTTAGTCCTTTACAGTCGAAAGCTTACCATGCTAATCCTTTAATTTCGTAGCATTTTGTGAGTTAAAATTCAATTTTGTCGGTTTAATATAAAATTTATCGTTCGTTTATCATACGCTAAAAGCTTTGATGTACCTTTATATATAAATCAACTTTTATGATATACAAAAGCGCATCAACATTGCTTTTTGCAGCTAAATTTGATATGCTTTTATATATATAAAGAAAAGAATATATGTAGAAGAGCATCAATATGAGCTACATCCTTGATCCACTAGTCGAAAGTTTACGTGATGCTCGCCGTAGCAAAAGCCTAAGCCAACGGGAGCTAAGTACGCTTGCGGGTGTGCCACAAAGCCATATTTCCAAAATTGAGTCGGGACATGTAGACCTTCGGCTTTCAAGTTTGATAGAGCTTGCACGAATATTAGACCTGGAGCTAGTCATAGTGCCCAAAAAATCGTTGCCAGCCATTCAATCTATCGTCCGCACAGCGAACAAACATAACGATGAACATGAGTCGCCCACTCCTGCATACCGCTTAGATGGAGAGGGTGATGAGTAATTCGCTATCCACGTTAAATGTATTACTCTACGGCGAATTGATAGCGACCATTACTCACATAGGTAATGACAGAACACTGTTTGCGTTTACCGATGACTATATCAATAACGACATGCGACCTATATTGAGCCTTGGCTTCAAAGATACACTTGGTGGCCTCATTACGGACTTCAAAGTCACGCAAACAAAGCTCACGCCGTTTTTTTCGAATCTCTTACCCGAAGAAACCATGCGGAATTATTTGGCACAGCGAGCTGGCGTAAACCCAGTGCGTGAGTTTTTTCTGTTGTGGGTATTAGGGCAAGACTTAGCTGGGGCGATTACGGTTGTACCCGCTGAGGGGGAGTCCTTACCTCCAAACTTACATCATGACACTTCTAACGACACTAAGTACGATGCTCCGATGCGTTTTTCTTTGGCGGGCGTGCAGTTAAAGTTTTCCGCAGTGCAGCAAGCCAATGGTGGATTGACTATACCTGCCACGGGTAAAGGTGGTGCTTGGATTGTAAAATTACCCTCATCACGGTTTGAAGCAGTACCAGAAAACGAGTTTTCCATGATGGAGCTTGCCCGAAAACTCGGCATGGATGTACCAGAAACCCAGCTATTGCCAATTAATCAAATAGCCAATATTCCTGATGGGATTGGCAGGTTTGGCAGTAGTGCGTTCGTTATTAAGCGCTTTGACAGAGCTGAAAATCATGCTGTCCACATTGAAGACTTTGCACAGATTTTTGGTGTATACCCGCAGGATAAATACCAAAAAGCCAGTATGCGCAATGTCGCCCAGGTGTTAGGTATCGAAGCGCAGCAAGCTGACACCACTGAATTTATTCGTCGATTAGTATTCAACACGTTGATTGGCAATGCAGACATGCATTTAAAAAACTGGTCGGTGATTTACAAAGATAAACGTAGTGCCTCTATCGCCCCAGCTTATGATTTTATATCGACTATCCCATACCTTGCCGATGATAGCGCCGCGTTAAAAGTGAGCCGTAGTAAAAAGTTCAGCGAATTCACCTATGACGAATTATCTCATCTTGCAGCAAAAGCCATGCTGCCGGAAAAGCTAGTGTTAGATACGGCAAAAGAAACGGTTGCAGCGTTTCATGAAATCTGGAACAAAGAAAAAGCCAATTTGCCACTCACTCAATTTATGATTTCAGCAATTGAAAAACACCTAAAAGGCATACCACTGCGCTGAACACCAGGAGACTAGTTGAATTGAGCAATAACGCGTATCGCAATGAAGCAATACCTGTTATTGAAGCGAAATACTCGCAGAACAGACTCGCTTACATAATAGGTACATCTTTTTATATGCTAAGCCATATCGTCTGTTAATTTTGATATATATTTGCATATCAATCCGGTGTACCTTCAGTCTTTTACTCGAATAGAGTAAACAAGACTGAACACTGCAATTTTCAGCAGCACTCGCTTTGTTTAAGAAAGCGTTTGAGACGAAATGAATCGATTTTTAAAAAAAATTAAATGTCGATTTTCGGAGTAAAGCAGACGATCAAAACGAAAGAAAATATGGTGATTCTACGTCCGCTATTCGCTCAATTGAGACCTTAACTCAAACGCACTTTGGGGCACAAACAATTTAGCGCCGAAAGATGGCTCTGTGCCAGAAGCCGCCGTCAAGAACGATTTTATGCCTCTCCTTAAGGCAAACTAACTTTCCTAATGCGTTAGACTAGCTTCTTTAAAAGAAAGCTGATGAGCTATATAGAACTAGTTATCCCAATATCATCCACGATGATAGATACATCTCGCTTCGGTGCAAAAATCAAGACAAGCTCTAATTCGCTTTCGGCACTGATTGGCTTATTCAATTCAACAGGGAGCGTAAAGGTTTGCAATACTGGCTCTGTCGGCGCATATTTGATATCACCTTTTTCCAATTCAGAGAAGTCAGAAATTAATAAAGGGGAGACACTGCCAGATGCGCCCATACTTTTTTTAAAAACTACACCAGACTTATCAAGTAGCTCTACCCTAGTATCAGATAACAAATTGTATGATCCACATCCTTCGCTTTCTCCTGAATCAGCTCGAGCCAGTGAGAAACTTAGGTAGGATTTTCCTTTGCGATTTTGCTGTAACAACTCAGCTTCTGAAAGCTTAATGCTCAACCGTGTTTCAACTTGTTTCTTAAGTTGAACCTTTAATACATTATTAGAAGTTTTAGTTCCGTTTCTTAGGCGCTCTGAGTCTATGTTGATTGGCACTTCTGTTAACATTTTATCGGATAGGACTTTAACGGTACTTTCCTTTTTAGCTACATTTTCAAAATCTTCTATAACTTTGAAATCAGATGCCATATGGCGACTGATATAAATATCGTCAGGAAGACCAAACTCACCAGCCACAGGTTGTCTAAAAATTTTTCGATACTCTTTTGCGTTCGCCAATGTAGCTTCCAAAAAAGCAGAAACATACACTTTAGTTAAATTCTCCTGTTGTTTGGGTGTTAATAGCTTAGAATAAAAATCTTTGCTGCTTCCCCAATGGAAATCATCAGACATATCTTGATTAAAGTTTATGTGGTTAGCACGATAAATATAAATGGACTGCTTTAAGTAGTTTTTATCATCATCGAAGTGAGTTCGATGCCATTGTTGGCTACCAAGAAACTGATAAACATCCGCATCATGACCTCCTTGTAACACTAAATAGTTAACATTTTTCAGGATGTTTCTACCATCAGCATGCTGATATTGCCCGTCCATTGGGGCTAATGCGACAATGGATTTAATGTTAAAACCAAACTCTGTTGATTCACTACTATTTGGTAAGGTCTTCCATTGATTAAATGATGCAGCTAAAGCAACAGCCTCCCCTCCTCTAGACATCCCTATTAAAGCGATATTCTCTAAATCTATTTTGTTATAAAAAGCGTGACCTTGCTCAGCATTCCATTTTTGCAGCAGCTTAATATGTTCAAGTAGTATCCAACCACGGGCGCCATTTTCTCCCCATAAATCATTCAAATAAGTTTGATCTACTTGCACAACAAAGTGCCCTCGGCTGGCGAGTAATTCACCTAGATAATCAAACCCTGGAGCAGAATTTCCATGGACTAATAATACTAACGGGAGTGGTTGGGCTCCCAAGGGAAGCCAAACTTTAGCCTCCAAAGGTAAATTACTACTTTTAAATTTGTGGTAAGCATTGTCCTCATATCCTTGGTTACGAGAATAGTCGGAAAGAAAGCTAGGTAAGCTCACATTTGGAGCAATTACATCAGGTTTTGATATAGCAAATAAAAATGGTCGTTCACCATAGTTCATTACTGTGTATTTATGTTCGCCCTGTTCGGCAGGATTAGGTAAACCCGTAAACGGGCTATTTGGCTGACTATATCTCTCAATAACACAATCTAAAACATCTGAAGCTAATGTCGAAAACGAAGTGGTAACTATGGATAGAATGGTACAAAAGTACGAAAAACGAGTAAGCATCAATATTGTCCCTAATGTCAAAATTTAGCACGTGGTATTGTATAGCACATCGATTTTGCTATTAAAAAATACAATTTTTTTTAACTATGATCCTTGAGACGCAAGTAACTCAAGAAAGGTTTAAATCAGTTGTTGAATGAAAGCCTGAAGGTTGCACTTAAAGTAAAACATTAATTCTGCTCTTATGACTAGCAACTAGCCAAGTAACACAAGTTAAATTAGCTTCTGAGGTAGTTTTAACAACTTCCGCTTCTTGCTCAAAGCCGTGATTAGACCAATCACGTTAGCTCGGAAAGGGGTAGAAACGAGTTACGCTGATGGTCCGCTTATGACACAAATCGGCTATTCACGGTCAGATTTGATTCGACTCTAGAAATAAAATTTTTCAAGTAAATGATTATTCAAGTAAATAAACCTAGAGCAGCAAAACTACACTGCTCTAGATTAAGATACAATGCGCTTAGCTCAGACTTGCGTTAATTTCCGCTAAGGTCGCAACCGGATCAGCAGCTTGCGTAATTGGTCGCCCTACCACTAAATAGTCACTACCCGCTTCTACCGCTTGTTTTGGCGTCATAATGCGTTTTTGGTCGCCTGCGTCGCTACCTGCAGGGCGAATACCCGGCGTGACCAGCTTAAACTCTTGACCAAGTTCTGTTTTTAAACGCTGTGCTTCTTGTGCAGAACATACTACGCCGTCTAAACCCGCTTCTTTGGTCAGTTTAGCCAAATACAGCACTTGTTCTTCTGGTGACTTTTCCACACCTAAACGCTTTAATTGTGCTTCATCCATACTGGTTAAGACGGTCACCGCGATAAGTAGTGGCGCTTTTTCACCATAAGGGGCTAGTGCCGCTTTGGCTTTTTGCATCATTTCCAAACCACCCGAGGCATGTACGTTAACCATCCACACGCCAAGCTCGGCAGCTGCCGTCACCGCTTTAGCCACTGTGTTGGGAATATCATGGAATTTTAAATCTAAAAATACATCAAAACCCATGGCAACAAGTTGCTTAACAAATTCTGGGCCGAAATAGGTGAACATTTCTTTGCCTACTTTCAAACGGCAAGTGTCAGGAGAAAGCTGTTTTACAAAGTTTAATGCAGCTTCTTGAGAGTCGTAATCCAACGCGATCACAACTTGCTTATTCAGATCTGATGACATGGTATACCTAATGTGATGTATGAAATTGCTAGGCTAGTAACCGTCTAACCCTTTACTTGGCAAAATGGTTTCCCAATGTTTGCATGAAGGACACAACCAATACAAAGTATGGCTGCTAAATCCACAATGTTGGCACTGGTATTCGTGCTTAGTCGCAATGTAAGAACGCACTAAGCGGTCTACCTGCAAGAGCACATCGGCCATATCGCCTTGCTTTTTACTGATTAATTGTAACAGAAAACTAAAGCCGCGTATTGAAGGTTCTCGCTTTAAACTATCAGTTAGAAACTCAATAGCTTGGTCTACCTCACCTTTTTTCAATAACGCTTCACAGTGCTTAATGCGAATAAGCACACCACCACGGCACAATAGCTCTGCAATAAGGGCTTCAAACTGCTCTTCAATGTTGAGGGAGACATACGCATTTTGTAGCTCGGTAATAAATAAGGGTAAAGTCGCTGGATGATGTGTTGCCAACTCGCGCCAATAATAAATCGCCTTTACATGATCTTGCTGCTGGGAGGCAAGCTTGCCTAGTTCATAGAGTGGCCGTAGCGCTTTATGTTTGATACGAAACGCACGCTCAATCAAATCACTGTTTTGTTGCTCAATACCTGCTTCACAATAGAAGTTGGCTATCGTGGCGAGCTGCTGCTTTTTATCCACCAGATTACGATGCGCTTCGTACATATTGATGCCCTTCTGCCACTCTCGCATTTGCGAGTAAAGCGACAAGATAGGGTCGATGGCATCTTTGTGGCCGGACTTGATCAACACCACTAAATGCTCTTCAGCGCTGTCAAAAATACCCGCTAAAATATAGTCGTGTGCCAACTCCAAGCGATTAACTGCTAAATCATTTGGGTCAAGATTGGGCTGTTTAAGTAATAGCTCATGAATTTTGATCGCTCGGTCTAACTCGCCGCGTTTACGAAATAGCGAAGCCAAGGTGAGGTAATGCTCAACGGTATCAGCTGAAACTTCAAGGAGTTTTATAAGGTGTTCAAGGCCTTGATCTTCTTCTCTATCTAAAAGATATTTAAGGCCTTTGCTGTATTCTGAAGTGATGATGCGATTTTGTTCATGAGCTTGGTTTTTAGCGCTGTTCTTGCCCATGATATAGCCATAAGCGGCGGCTACAGGTAACAATAAAAACAACAGCTCAAGCATCTTAGTTGTCTACATCACCAGCTTTTTGATGTTGCTTTTGCAACCGATAATGCTGCCATTTTAGCTTAGTGGTAAATACACTCATGACGCTTAAGCCAATGATAA
This sequence comes from Pseudoalteromonas fenneropenaei, assembly GCF_042643375.1. Taxonomy (NCBI): domain Bacteria; kingdom Pseudomonadati; phylum Pseudomonadota; class Gammaproteobacteria; order Alteromonadales; family Pseudoalteromonadaceae; genus Pseudoalteromonas; species Pseudoalteromonas fenneropenaei. The sequence goes on along the minus strand of NZ_JBHRSD010000038.1, from coordinate 17,310 downwards.
TACCTAACACCAAACAGAGACTCATTACAGTCGCTAAAGGAAGCGTACTACTCGCAACAATAAAATTTAAATCCACCATTTGCGGGTTTTGCGCACCGAGCACAAACGCAATCAGGATTAAAATCAATGCCACTCCCTTCGTGAAAATCCTAAGCAATGGTTACCTCTAACCATCAATACTGGCGTTAACGCGGTCGCGTAGTTCTTTGCCAGGTTTGAAATGAGGTACGTGCTTGCCGTCAAGATCTACGGTGTCGCCTGTTTTAGGGTTACGGCCCACTCTAGGTGCACGGAAGTGGAGTGAAAAACTACCAAATCCACGGATCTCGATACGTTCTGAAGCAGATAATGATCCTGCCATCAGTTCAAGAATCTCTTTCACTGCATTCTCTACATCTTTCATTGGGATGTGAGCGTGCTGTTCGGCTAGTTGTTCTATCAGTTCTGACTTTGTCATATCATTTCCTTAAAACACAAAAAGGAAGGGCTAAAGTGCCCTTCCATTTAGACTTGAAAAATTAGTCTTTTTGAGCGTTTTTGAAAGCTGCTGCCATAGCGTTTTCGAACTCTGGCTCGTCTTTCTTAAGCTTCTCAAGAACTTCTTTCTCTTCAGCTTCGAACATAGCTTTCACAGATAGGCTGATTGCACGGTTCTTGCGATCAACACCCATGAATTTAGCTTCGATTTCGTCGCCTACAGAAACAACAGTAGTTGCATCTTCTGTGCGCTCTTGAGCGATGTCAGCTACACGGATGTAACCTTCAACACCGTCGCCAAGCTCGATCGTTGCGCCTTTCGCGTCAACGTCAGTCACTTTACCTTTAACAATAGCACCTTTTTTGTTTGCGTCTAGGTAGTTATTGAAAGGATCAGCTTCGATTTGCTTAACGCCAAGAGAAATACGCTCACGCTCTGGGTCTACTTGTAGAACGATAGCAGTGATTTCGTCGCCTTTCTTGTATTCACGAACTGCTTCTTCACCTGGAGTGTTCCAAGAGATGTCAGATAGGTGAACTAGACCGTCGATGCCGCCGTCAAGACCGATGAAGATACCGAAGTCAGTGATTGACTTGATCTTACCAGTAACTTGGTCGCCTTTGTTGAATTGGCGAGCAAATTCTTGCCATGGGTTTGGCTTACATTGCTTAAGACCAAGAGAAATACGACGACGCTCTTCGTCAATTTCAAGAACCATAACTTCAACTACATCACCTAAAGAAACAACTTTAGATGGGTGGATGTTCTTGTTAGTCCAATCCATTTCAGAAACGTGAACTAGACCTTCAACGCCTTCTTCGATTTCAACGAAGCAGCCGTAGTCAGTTAGGTTAGTTACACGACCAGAAAGTTTAGCACCTTCTGGGTAACGGCCAGCGATAGCTGCCCATGGATCTTCGCCAAGTTGCTTAAGACCTAGAGAAACGCGAGTTTTGTCTTTGTCAAACTTAAGAACTTTAACAAGGATTTCGTCACCAACGTTTACGATTTCGCTTGGGTGCTTAACGCGTTTCCAAGCCATATCAGTGATGTGTAGAAGACCGTCAACACCACCTAAATCTACGAATGCACCGTAGTCAGTAAGGTTCTTAACGATACCTTTAACTTCTTGACCTTCAACAAGGTTTTGAAGAAGTTCATCACGCTCTTGTGAGTTTTCAGATTCGATAACTGCACGGCGAGAAACAACTACGTTGTTACGCTTCTGGTCAAGCTTGATAACTTTGAACTCAAGCTCTTTACCTTCAAGGTGAGCTGTGTCGCGAACTGGACGAACGTCTACTAGTGAACCTGGTAGGAACGCACGGATAGTGTCCACTTCAACAGTGAAGCCGCCTTTAACTTTACCGTTGATAACACCGATAACAGTTTCTTGCTCTTCACATGCTTTCTCAAGACGGATCCAAGCTTCGTGACGCTTCGCTTTCTCACGAGAAAGGATAGTTTCACCGAAACCGTCTTCGATTGCGTCTAATGCAACATCAACTTCGTCGCCAACAGCAACTTCGATCTCACCCGCAGCATTTTTGAATTGCTCAACAGGGATTGCACTTTCAGACTTAAGGCCAGCGTCAACAAGAACAACGTTGTTCTCGATAGCGATAACTACACCTTTAACGATTGAGCCTTGTTCTGCATCAAAACCCTTTAGGCTCTCTTCAAATAACTGCGCAAAATTTTCTGACATACTAAATACGTCTCATAAAGTAAATTACCAATTAGCAACCATGCTGCATGGGGTTGTGAAATTAGCGCCAGCTTCCTGCCTGCACATAAAAAATTCTGTAAGCGATTTATTCGCTTATTTACGAACACAGCCTTTAGGCAACTTGCCGGTAAATACTGCGTCTTCTAACAATGCCATCACTTGAGTGAAGACTTGCCCAGCATCAAGCTCGGTCGTGTCTAGTACGATGGCATCTTCTGCTGGCACTAGCGGTGCAACCGAGCGATTCATATCGCGGTCATCACGTGCTTTTATGTCCTCAAGCAGACCATTTAGTGTAACATCTAAGCCTTTGCCATTCAACTCAAGAAAGCGGCGGCGCGCACGTTCTTCGGCACTGGCGGTTAAATAGATTTTGATTTCTGCATCCGGGAATACCACAGTACCCATATCACGACCATCGGCAATTAAGCCGTGCTCGCTACGGAATGCGCGCTGACGACGTAGCAAAGCTTCACGCACGCGTGGTAAAGCAGCTATTTTAGACGCTGCGGCACCCACTTCTTCGTTACGAATGGTGTTGCTGACGTCTTCGCCTTCTAAAATGATTCTGGTCTTTTTCGTGTTCGAGTCGACTAAAAACTGAACATCCAAATTCGCTGCTAAGGGCACCAGATCTGCTTCATTATCAAACGCGATCTGATGGTGTAAAGCGGCTAGCGCTAACACGCGATATATGGCACCACTGTCCAATACATCCCAATTCAATTTCTCAGCTAACAAGCGACAAACAGTTCCCTTGCCTGAACCACTTGGGCCATCTACGGTGATCACTGGCATACAAGCCTGCATTCAAACCTCCAAAAATGCACACCTAAAATTAGTCGAGGCGCATTATACGTGAGTTTATGAAATTATGCTGCCACAAGGTGTAACTTTTTGTTAGAAAGCGGTGTGCTGTAGTTAATTTGAAGCTACAAAGCAGGAGAAATCACCACTTCAGAGCAGAAGCGGTGATTAATTTTTTAACGTTGGCTGATGCTTTCCAATACCTCAAAATAGGTCGGGAAAGTCTTGGCAGTACATTTAGGATCGTTAATAATGACCTCTATTCCGCCTACTGCCAACATCGAAAAGCACATCGCAATACGATGGTCGTTGTAGGTGTCAATGTCGGTGACCACAAACTGTTGCGGCGGCTCGATTTCAATAAAGTCATGGCCTTCCAAGACCGTCGCACCGACCTTTTTCAACTCTGTAGCCATCGCCGCCAGTCTGTCAGTTTCTTTTACCCGCCAGTTGTAGATATTGCGAATCGCAGTTGGGCCTTTGGCAAATAAAGCGACTGTGGCTAATGTCATGGCCGCGTCAGGAATGGCATTGGCGTCAATATCAACACCGTTGAGATCGCCTTTACGTACCACGATTTTGTCATCAAACCAGTCAATTTTGGCGCCCACTTGCTCCATAACCTTGGCAAAGCCAATATCGCCTTGTACGCTATTTTTACCGACACCACGAATTTCTATTTCACCACCAGCAATGGCCGCAGCTGCAACAAAATACGACGCAGAAGACGCATCCCCTTCGACGAGAATTTCACCAGGGGACTGATATTGCTGGTTACCCTTTACGCGGAACACTTGGTAATTGTCATTTTCAACCTGCACACCAAATTGGTGCATTACGCCGAGTGTAATATCAATATAAGGTTTTGAAACCAAATCACCTTTTATATGAATTTCACTATCGCCGGCAAAAAGTGGCGCAGCCATTAATAATGCAGTTAAAAATTGACTCGAAATGGAACCGTCAATCGCGACTTTGCCGCCAACTAAACGCTTGCCTGTGATCTTAAGCGGTGGATAATCTCGATTTTTTAGATATTCAATCTCAGCACCTAAATCAATCAACGCATCCACTAAGTGACCAATTGGACGCTCTTCCATACGCGGTTCACCAGTCAAAGTAAACTCACCCACTGTGCTGGCAAGCACTGCAGTTAAAGGTCGAAAAGCAGTACCCGCGTTACCTAAAAATAATGGCGCAACAGGCGTTAATAAACGTCCGCCTTGGCCTTTCACTAGCGCTTCCGTTTTGTCGGCGTTTAGGCTGACTGTCACTCCCATTTCGGCCAACGCGGCTAACATGTGGCGAATATCGTCGCTATCCAGCAAATTGGTGACTTTAGTTTCACCTTCACACAACGCGGCTAACAGCAAAATCCGGTTAGATAAACTTTTTGAGCCGGGTAAGGTCACGACACCATTGACTGACTTGATTGGCGCTAAGCGCAGCTGTTCAAATGCGCGCTCCATCAGCTGTGCTCCTTCGCAAATTTATCCATAAATGCGACGAGTGCTTGCACCCCTTCAAGCGGCATGGCGTTGTAGATGCTCGCTCGCATACCGCCGACAATACGGTGGCCTTCAAGCGCCACTAAACCAGCTTGCTGCGCCTCAGCAAGGAAAGTGGCGTTAAGTGCATCGTCTTTTAACCAAAACGGCACATTCATTTGCGAGCGACAATGTGAAGCGACTTTGTTGCTGTAAAAGTCTGAACTATCAATATAATCGTACAGCAGCTGGGCTTTGGCAGCGTTACGCTCAGCCATGGCTTTTACCCCACCATTGGCTTCTAAGTGTTTAAATACTTCTGCCGCTAAATACCAAGCAAAAGTAGGCGGCGTGTTATACATACTGCCTTGTTTTGCTTCAAGCGCGTAATCCAAAATAGCAGGTTTAACCAAACCTGGGCGCGTCAGTAGCGACTTGCGCACAATGACGATACAAAGCCCTGAAGGACCAATATTTTTCTGTGCACCAGCATAAATCAGGTCAAAATCATCAACATTGATTTCGCGCGATAAAATGTTCGACGACATATCGGCGACAATCGGCGCACTCGAGTGTTTTGGTACATCAACTATCTCAATGCCATCAATGGTTTCATTTGGGCAGTAATGCACAAACGCAGCGTTTTCTGGCAATTGCCATGCACTTACGGGCAGAATATCGAACTTACCTTCAGCATCACAGCGAATATCCACAGCATGAGTTGGTAAATATTTTTTACCTTCGTCAGTGGCACCTTTTGACCAAATGCCGTTTTCTACGTATACGCCGGGTAAACCATCAATGAATAAATTCAGCGGCACTGCAGCAAATTGACCACGACCACCGCCGTGCATAAACAGCACTTCAAACTCGTCAGAGATATTCATTAATCTGCGTAGGCTAGCTTCGCACTCTTTCACCATAGCTAAAAATGGCTCGGAGCGGTGGCTGACTTCCATGACAGATACCCCTAGGCCCTGCCAATCAAGAAATTCCTGCTGCGCTTTTTTCATCACCTCAGGGGGTAACATCGCAGGACCTGCGCAAAAATTATAAACTGTCATTGTTTTCCTCATTCCAATAATGACTTGCCACTTGGTTTACGCAAGGTGCAGTAAACATGTTAACTGTGGCAGTGTTAATAAAAAAGCGGCCGAAGCCGCTTTTCAAATTCTCTTATTCCGGTGCCTGTTCGTCATTCACCGTGGTTTCAGCGGTCAGCTCCTGACCGTCGATTTCGTCGAATTCATCAACTTCTATCTCGTCGATACGTTGTAAACCAACTACTTGTTCGCCGTCAATAGTACGGATCAAAATAACCCCTTGGGTATTACGTCCAACTACTGAAACTTCATTTACACGGGTACGTACTAATGTACCTCTGTTTGAAATTAGCATGATCTCGTCATTGTCTTGTACCTGTACCGCGCCAACAACGTTACCATTACGCTCAGAAACCTTAATTGAAACCACACCTTGAGTCGCACGACCCTTCACTGGGTATTCTTCTAGCGGCGTACGCTTACCATAACCATTTTCGGTCACAGTTAATACTGCACCATCGTTCTTCGGCACAATTAACGATACTACTTTCTGACCGTCGGCAAGTTTGATACCACGTACACCCGTGGCGTTACGACCCATAGGTCTTACGCCTTTGAAAACGATTTCTGGGTTGCCGTTTTCATCAAAGATTGGGTTGCCATCTTCATCCGTCGCTTGTGATTCTTCCGCCTCTTTGAAGCGCACCACTTTACCTGCGTCAGAGAACAACATGATCTCAGAACTACCATCTGTGATATCTACCCCAATCAGGCTATCGCCTTCTTTTAGGTTAATCGCGATGATACCGCTTGAACGTTGGCGTGAGTATTCAATCAGTGAAGTTTTCTTCACTGTTCCGTCTGCCGTAGCCATGATGATGTACTTGTCGGCAGCATATTCACGGACTGGCAAAATCGCCGTAATACGTTCGTTAGCTTCAAGTGGTAGCAAGTTGACGATTGGCTTACCACGCGCAGTACGAGACGCGAGTGGTAACTGATACACTTTCAACCAATACAAACGACCTGACGTTGAGAAACATAAAATCGTATCGTGCGTGTTAGCAATCAATAAACGTTCGATGAAATCTTCATCTTTCATACGCGTTGCTGATTTACCTTTACCACCACGACGCTGCGCTTCGTAATCTGAAAGCGGTTGATACTTCACATAGCCTTCATGTGAGAGCGTTACCACTACGTCTTCTTCAGTGATCAAATCTTCTAAGCTGATATCATGCGCTGCAGCACTGATTTCAGTACGGCGGCCATCACCATAGTTAGCTTTGATATCGACTAATTCGTCACGGATCACTTCCATCAAACGCTCAGGAGAGCCAAGGATATAAAGTAACTCAGCGATTAAATCTAACAGCTCTTGATATTCAGCTAAGATCTTTTCGTGCTCAAGACCCGTTAGTTTGTGTAAACGTAGGTCAAGGATAGCTTGTGCTTGTTGCTCAGACAGATAATACATGCCGTCGCGAATGCCCAGCTCTGGTGCCAACCAATCTGGACGTGCAGCGTTCTCTTCACCTGCCTTTTCAAGCATTGGGCCAACAGTACCCAACTCCCAAGCGCGTGACGTTAACGCAATTTTCGCTTCTGAAGGGCTTGGTGAGCGGCGGATAAGTTCAATGATAGGGTCGATATTCGCCAGTGCAATCGCCAAACCTTCTAGGGTATGAGCGCGATCACGGGCTTTACGCAAATCATAAACCGTGCGGCGTGTTACCACTTCACGACGGTGAATGATAAATGCCTCAAGCATTTCTTTAAGGTTGAAACACTTCGGCTGGTTGTTATCCAAAGCAACCATGTTGATACCAAACACAGTTTGCATTTGTGTTTGCGCATACAGGTTGTTCAGTAGGACTTCGCCGACTTCACCGCGTTTCACTTCAATAACGATACGCATGCCGTCTTTATCAGACTCATCACGTAGCGCACTAATGCCTTCGATTTTCTTTTCTTTAACCAGCTCCGCAATCTTTTCGATTAGACGCGCTTTGTTCACTTGATATGGAATTTCGTGAACAATAATGGTCTCACGACCGGTCTTTTCGTCAGTTTCTATTTCTGCGCGAGCACGGATGTAAATTTTGCCACGGCCGGTTTTATAGGCATCAATAATGCCTTTCTTACCGTTAATAATGGCAGAAGTTGGGAAATCTGGACCCGGAATATATTCAATCAAGTCTTCAATGGTCAGATCCGGATTTTGGATCAAAGCCAAACAACCATTGATCACTTCTGTTAAGTTGTGCGGCGGAATATTCGTCGCCATACCAACTGCGATACCCGAAGAACCATTAACTAATAAGTTTGGTACTTTAGTTGGCAACACATCAGGGATCTGCTCTGTGCCATCGTAGTTTGGTACGTAATCAACAGTTTCTTTTTCAAGATCAGCCAGTAGCTCATGCGAAAGCTTTGACATACGGACTTCCGTATAACGCATTGCTGCCGCTGAGTCGCCGTCAACAGAACCGAAGTTACCTTGGCCGTCCACCAGCATATAACGGAGTGAGAAAGGTTGAGCCATACGAACAATCGTGTCGTACACTGCGCTGTCACCATGCGGGTGGTATTTACCGATCACATCACCGACCACACGCGCCGACTTCTTATACGGTTTGTTCCAGTCATTTTTTAGCTCATGCATTGCAAACAGCACGCGGCGGTGAACAGGCTTAAGCCCGTCACGCACGTCTGGAAGGGCACGGCCGACGATAACGCTCATCGCGTAATCCAAATAGGAATTTTTTAGTTCGTCTTCAATATTGACTGGCAGGATTTCATTGGCGAGATCAGACATTTGACTCCACTTTCCTTCAGTGTCACTCACTTTTATGTCACACTTGCGACCTGTGAGCGCGTTATTATTAAAATTTTCGAGCGGCCATCGTATCATATTTTTCGCAAATTGACAGGCCGGAAATTTTGCGAATTTAAATTGACCCCTTTTATAATGCGCTCAAATTAACGAGGAAGCTTTTTATGACCGAACACCAAAATGTAGACAACGCAGAAATTGCCAAATTTGAAGCCATCGCCGAGCGTTGGTGGGACCGAGAAGGTGAATTTAAACCGCTTCATGATATCAATCCGTTACGATTGGACTTTATCGCTGATAAGAGTAACGGCTTGTTCGGTAAAAAAGTACTCGACGTAGGCTGCGGCGGCGGGATCTTAACCGAGAGCATGGCCCGTATGGGGGCGAATGCCACAGGTATTGACATGGGCCAAGAGCCATTGAATGTCGCCAAGCTACATGCATTAGAAGCACAAGTACAAGTCACCTACTTAAAAACCCCTGTAGAAGCGTTTGCAGCAGAAAACCCTGAACATTTTGATGTGGTCACTTGTATGGAGTTACTTGAGCACGTGCCCGATCCAGAATCTGTAGTACATGCAGTTGCGGCTTTGGCTAAACCGGGCGCAACCGTATTCTTTTCGACCTTAAATAAAACGCTAAAATCCTATTTGCTGGCCATCATCGGTGCAGAAAAAGTGTTAAGAATGGTACCGGAAGGTACACATGATCATGATAAGTTTATTCGCCCCGCGACCCTAATTAGTTGGGCTGAAGCCGCTGGACTTAAAGTACGCGGCAGTGCAGGAATTGAATACAACCCGCTCAGCAAACAATTTACACTCACTAAAGATGTCAGTGTTAACTATATTCTGCATTTTGAGAAATTGGCCTAATGACCTTACAACGCCCCAAAGCGGTATTATTTGACCTTGATGGTACACTATTGGATACCGCGCCAGATCTAAAAAGCGCGCTTAATGAAATACTTGCTGCCGAATCCTTACCTGAGGTTGAAGAACAAGAATTTCGCCCAGCGGTGTCTGACGGCGCAATTGCGATGTTGACTGTTGGTTTTGGCAACCGCCTTGCTAATTATGATGTGGCGGCACTTCGAAAGCGTTATCTCGCGTTGTACGAGCAAATTGGCTGTCGTGATTCACGGCTTTTTACAGGTATTTCCTTGTTACTAAGCGCACTAGCAGAACAAGATATTCAAGTTGCCATTGTCACCAATAAGCCGACCTTTTTAACATTGCCGTTGCTAAAACAGTTGCCCGAACTCAGTCAGATCCCAGTCGTGGTGTGTGGAGATACCTTGGCTGTATCCAAACCACATCCAGAACCATTGTTGCATGCAGCTGCACAATTAAAGATCGCAGCGCAAGAATGTTGGTATGTTGGTGATGCAGATCGTGATGTTGCTGCAGCCAAAGCAGCGGGTATGCAGTCAATTGTTGCAATGTGGGGTTATATCCCAAGTGCGTCACAAGCATACACTTGGCAAGCGGATCATTATGCTACTAACCCAGAAGCATTAATTCACAAGATATAGTGACAAAGAATAGCAAAGGTACTATATATTGTGTTCGGAGTGAAATTTGCGCACTCAGCTGGTGATAAAAAAATCACAGTGTTTGGCGAGATAAAAAAAGCGAAAAAAACCAATTCGCGAGTTGATTTTTAAGAATTTGACTTTGAACTTTAGTTCATAGGTTAGTGCGTGCTAACATTTACGGATTATCCCAATGTTATCCACAATCTGGCGCGGATCTGTCCCTTGCAAATTCAGATCAACCACACTATCTTGTGATCCTCGGTTTGTGGGGCACCATATATAGTGGTGAATTGCTAAGCAATTTAGCTCGCCGTGCGCAAATCCATAAGTACAGTCATTCCTAAAGGGATACAGGCATAACGATGAATCAAAAGCTATCAGTCACTAAAAGAAACGGCCGCAAAGAGCCGTTGGATCTGGATAAGATCCACCGCGTCATAGAGTGGGCAGCTGAAGGCCTGGACAATGTTTCAGTGTCTCAAGTGGAGTTAAAGTCTCACATCCAATTCTATGATGGTATCCGCACTGAAGATATTCATGAAACTATCATCAAAGCGGCCGCAGATCTCATTTCCAAAGACACGCCGGACTACCAGTACCTAGCTGCTCGCCTAGCGGTATTTCATTTACGTAAAAAGGCTTATGGCCAGTTTGAACCACCACGCTTATACGATCACGTCGTTAAAATGGTGGAAGACAAACGTTACGACCAACATTTGCTGATTGACTACAGCGAAGATGAAATCCATCAGTTGGACAGCTTTATTGACCACACTCGTGATCTAAACTTCAGCTATGCTGCGGTTAAACAGCTTGAAGGCAAATACTTGGTACAAAACCGTGTGACCGGTCAGATCTACGAAAGTGCACAGTTCCTTTATATTTTGGTTGCTGCCAGTTTATTCTCAAGCTATCCAAAAGCGACGCGCCTAGATTATATCCGCCGTTTTTATGATGCTGTATCTACCTTTAAAATTTCATTGCCTACGCCAATTATGGCGGGGGTGCGTACACCAACTCGCCAGTTCAGTTCATGCGTACTGATTGAGTGTGACGACAGCTTAGATTCTATCAACGCGACTTCATCGGCTATCGTAAAATACGTCAGCCAACGTGCGGGGATTGGTATCAATGCGGGTCGCTTACGTGCTTTAGGTAGCCCAATCCGTAATGGTGAAGCATACCACACCGGCTGTATTCCATTTTACAAACATTTCCAAACTGCGGTTAAAAGCTGTTCGCAAGGTGGTGTGCGTGGTGGCGCAGCGACCCTCTTCTACCCACTTTGGCACTTGGAAGTAGAAAACCTACTAGTGCTTAAGAACAACCGTGGTGTCGAAGAAAACCGTGTACGTCACTTAGACTACGGTGTGCAATTTAACAAAACCATGTATTCACGCCTAATCAAAGATGATTATATCACTTTGTTTAGCCCGTCAGATGTGCCTGGTTTATACGATGCGTTTTTCCAAGACCAAGACGAGTTCGAGCGTTTATATACGCAATATGAGCAAAACGACAGCATTCGTAAAAAGCGTATTAAAGCGATTGAATTATTCTCAATGTTTGCGCAAGAGCGTGCGAATACGGGCCGTATTTATCTACAAAACGTGGATCACTGTAATACCCATAGCCCGTTTGATCCGAAAGTTGCACCAATTCGTCAATCGAACCTGTGTTTGGAAATTGCATTACCAACTAAGCCGTTGAATAACGTTAACGATCCTGATGGTGAAATTGCGCTATGTACCCTATCAGCGTTCAACTTAGGGGCCATTGAGTCACTGACTGAGCTTGAAGAGCTAGCTGAACTTGCGGTACGTGCGCTTGATAACCTGCTGGATTATCAAGACTACCCTGTTCCTGCGGCGCTAAATGCGACTATGGGTCGCCGTACGCTTGGTATTGGTGTTATCAACTACGCTTACTACCTAGCGAAAAATGGCGTGAAGTACTCAGACGGCAGTGCAAATGGTCTTACACATAGAACATTTGAAGCAATTCAATACTACTTGATGAAAGCGTCTAATGAGCTTGCTAAAGAGAAAGGCGCGTGTCCTAAGTTTGACGAAACGACTTACTCAAAAGGCATAATGCCAATTGATACCTATAAGAAAGATTTGGATGCAATCTGTGCTGAGCCACTGCATTTAGATTGGAATGCGCTACGTGAAAGTATCGTGAAACACGGTATGCGTAACTCAACTTTATCTGCCTTGATGCCATCTGAAACCTCTTCGCAGATTTCGAATGCGACGAACGGCATTGAACCGCCACGTGGCCACATCAGTGTTAAAGCGAGTAAAGACGGTATTCTTAAGCAAGTCGTGCCTGAGTACGAACGCTTGAAAGACAACTATGAATTGCTTTGGGATATCCCGTCTAACGATGGTTATCTGCAATTAGTTGGTATAATGCAGAAGTTTGTTGACCAAACTATCTCTGCTAACACTAACTATGATCCAAGCAAGTTTGAAGGCGGCAAAGTGCCTATGAAACTGTTGTTGAAAGACTTACTGACCGCATACAAGCTGGGCGTTAAAACTATGTACTATCACAATACCCGTGATGGCGCTTCGGATGCACAAGACGAGCTGAAAGCTCAGCCTGAAGATGAAGGCTGTGAAGGCGGTGCGTGTAAGATCTAAAGCCTGCATGCAGCGTTTAGATTAGTACAATAATAATAGCGGGTCCTGAACCCGCTTTTTCAGGTATTGAGTGTTTTTATATGTCATATACTACTTTTAGCCGGATCCATAACGATCAAATGAAAGAGCCAATGTTCTTTGGCCAATCGGTAAACGTGTCTCGCTACGACCAGCAAAAATATCCAATTTTCGAAAAACTTATCGAAAAGCAACTGTCGTTCTTCTGGCGACCAGAAGAAGTAGATGTCAGTAAAGACCGCATCGACTTTCAAGCGTTACCGGACCATGAAAAGCATATCTTCTTGAGTAATCTCAAGTACCAAACGCTACTGGATAGCGTGCAAGGTCGTTCGCCTAACGTGGCGTTATTGCCAATTGTGTCGCTACCTGAGTTAGAAACTTGGATTGAAACTTGGGCATTCAGTGAAACGATTCACAGCCGCTCTTATACCCATATTATTCGTAACGTCACTCAGTCACCTGAAATCATTTTTGACGATATCGTGACCAACGACAAAATCAGTCAACGAGCTGAAGCCGTCACTAAGTATTACGATGAGTTAATAGAGAAAGTAGCAATATATAACCTTTATGGCGAAGGTAAACATGAGATCAACGGTCAATCCGTGGTCATTAACATGTTTGAACTGAAAAAGCTGCTTTATCTATGCATTATGTCGGTCAATATTCTAGAAGCGATCCGCTTTTATGTTAGCTTCGCTTGCTCATTTGCGTTTGCTGAGCGTGAGCTAATGGAAGGTAATGCGAAGATCATCAAGCTTATCGCCCGAGATGAAGCACTACATTTATCTGGCACACAGCACATGCTCAATATTCTACAAGAAGGCAAAGACGACCCAGAAATGGCAATTGTTGCTGCGCAATGTAAAGAGCAAGCAATTCAAATGTTTGTTGAAGCTGCGCAGCAAGAGAAGGAATGGGCAGAGTATCTATTTAAAGACGGTTCTATGATTGGCTTGAATAAAGACATTCTGTGCCAGTACGTTGAATATATTACTAACGTGCGTATGGCTGCGGTAGGTTTACCAATTCAATTTGCCAATAAGAGCAACCCTATTCCTTGGATCAATGCTTGGTTGGTGTCAGACAACGTACAAGTTGCGCCGCAGGAAGCGGAGATCAGCTCGTATCTGGTCGGTCAAATTGACTCAGAAGTTGATGCCTCTGATTTTGGTGACTTCGACCTCTAATGGTTGAAAAGCCTCTCGCTAAAATTCACTTAGTAAACCTGACTGAGCCGCTAACATTTGCGGCTCAGTGCCCTTCGTTACTTGATGCGTTAGAACAGGCCAAAGTGGACGTAAACTACCAATGCCGTGAAGGGTTTTGCGGTGCGTGTCGGGTAAAATTGGTTGCCGGACAAGTCGCTTATAATGTCGAGCCGTTGGCATTTGTGCGCGAGGGAGAAGTACTGAGTTGTTGTTGTAAACCACTCTCTGATATTACCATTGAGTTACCCTAAATTACACCAACTACGCTCGCCCTTCCCGCTTGGCATCCAGCTAAAGTAACTTAGTTAAGGTTGACTCAAAGTAACTGTTTTTGTCCGTAACGGCAACTTGGCCGTTATCTATTACCATATCCCAATGTAAACTCGCCGTTAAATTTTCAACTATATGCTCAATAAAGTCCGCTTGGACTGCAAAAATAGTGACATTATTAAATGCGATCAAATGCGGTGCTAATTCGGCAAACCACTTTTCATCTTCGACGACTAAGACGGCTACTTTAGGATAAAAACGTACGTGCCGTGCTATCTCTACCAGAGATATCGAACCGGCAAACAGCGCAACTTGCACTTCCCCATGTTCATCTTCAGTCCAAACATCCATCACCCCATGGTCAGGGTCTTTTTGCCAATGCGTGAATGGTGCATAGGATAAGGCGCAAAAGCCAAGCAACTTCAACACAAAATGTTGCAGTGATTCATGACGACCTACCGCGGTGGTAAATGATTCCAAGTGGTACACTTGGTGAAATAAATCCGCGACATTGATCCTAGCTTTACAAACAAATGGCTGTGTCATAAGTGATGCTCCCGACTTTAACTATAGAAACAAGGCTTATAAGTGCAACTCAATAGTTATGGTATAACATTATTGTCAAAGCAAAACTGTGGTGTTATATTATCGCAAAATCTTCTTTGGTAGTAGGAATAATGAATACAACGCGCACACTCCTTGCGACTACGCTAGCTAGCCTTTTAGTGTCTCCTGCAGCTTTTGCTGCCACCGTTAAAGGCAAGGTGGTCGATAATAATCAGCACCCAATCAGCAATGCCAAAATTCATTTACACGGTAAAAGCTACGCTGTAAACACGGATAGTAACGGTAACTTCACAATTGAGGTTGATGTTGCAGGTCAAGTTCATATTAGCAAAAATAACTATATTGATGCGCGTTTAGATATCACTCCAACTTCTGATTTTGTTACCGTGACACTCAAACCTGCTGCGGTTGAGAGCATAGTGGTGTTCGCTTCAGCCCTACATAAAAATAATATGGAAATGGCCTCGCCAGTCTCTGTTTTGTCAGGTGATGAGCTTAAAACCAAAGCCAAACCAACGCTTGGTGAAACACTGAAAGGTCAACCAGGGATCAACGCTTCCTACTTTGGCCCAGTCTCTTCAAGCCCTGTGATCCGTGGCCTTGACGGTCCACGTGTAAAAATCACGCAAAATGGTATGGATAGCGGCGATGCCTCGCGCGTAGGTCCTGATCACGCTAACAGTAATGATTCTTTGTCTGCAACACAAATTGAAGTGTTACGCGGACCTGCTACGTTATTATATGGTTCAGGTGCTATCGGCGGTGTGGTGAATGTCGTTGACAATCGCATTCCACAAGACAAGCTTGCTGAATTATCTGGCGCTGCTGAATACAGCCACGATACAAACTCAAATACCAATACCGTTGCAGCGTTATTGGAAGCGGGCAACAATGGCTTTAACTTCCACTTTGATGGTGTTAAACGTAACGGAAAAGACTACGACACTCCTAAATTTGCCGTCCACGATGAACATGATGGTGAAGAAGAGATTTTTGATACTGTCAGCAATACCTTTATTGACAGCGAACAATTTAACGTCGGTACGAGTTTCGTCGCAGATCATTTAACGCTAGGCTTATCATTTGGTCGAATTGATACTGATTATGGCATTCCGGCCCACGCTCACTTTGGTCACGAGCATGAGCATGAGCATGAGCATGAGCATGAGCATGAAGAACATGCTGAAGAAGAACACCAGGAAGACGAAGCCCATGGCGAGGAACAAGAGTCGGTTTTTGCGCGCCTTAAGCAAGACCGTTGGCAAGCATTGGCTACTTATGCGTTCCATAATTCTTGGTTAGAAGCGATTCAAGTACGCGCCGGTTACACTGACTACAAACACAGCGAAATTGAAGACGGACTGATTGGCACAACTTTCACTAACACCAGTAAAGAATTCCGCAGCAACTTTGAACACCGCATTGGTGAGTGGCATGGTACTTTTGGCTACCACTACGCCAATAGCGAGTACGCTGCTGAAGGTGATGAGGCCTTTACTCCTGCAACGAAAACTCGTACTCAAGCTATCTATGCGCTAGAAGAGCGTCAATTCGGTCATTTTACGCTGGAATTAGGTGCTCGAATTGAAGACTTCAACTTAAGCAGCGACATCTACGCAGCACATGACCATGATCACGATCACAGCGAGGCTGATGAGTCTGAGCATGATCACCATGACGAAGCGAGCGAGCATTACTCTTTGGACTTTACTAATGTGAGTGTTTCAGTAGGCGGTGTTTATCAATTTGCTGAAGGCCACAATATAGCGCTTAGCCTCTCTCGCTCTGAACGTGCCCCTTTAACAGCAGAATTGTTGTCAAACGGTATTCATATCGCAACAGGCACATACGAACTCGGTTTAGCCTATCAAATTGAAGACGGCGACCAAGTTCATTTTGAACCCGAAGACATAAAACAAGAAGTTGCCAATAATATTGACTTCAGCATTCGCCGCTACATCGGTGATTTTGGCTACACATTTAACATATTTTACAATGATATTCAGAATTTTTACTATCAACGTAAAACAGACTTAGTATACAGCGCTGAACACGGCTTAGAACTGGCAGAGCATGAGGCTGAAGGCGATGAACATGAGCACGAAGACAGCTTGCCAGTATTTAAGTTTGAAAGTGCTGACGCCAAACTTTATGGCTTTGAATTTGACGCTCATTACCGCATTAATGAACAATCACGAGTAAAAGCGTTTGGCGATAGCACCACTGCAAAACTTGATAGCAACGGATATTTGCCACGCATTCCAAGTAATAAGCTAGGCGTTAATTATGAATTCCAAAATAACGGCTGGACCGCATCTGTTACTGCAACCCATTACTTAACGCAATCACGCTTTGCTAGTTATGAAACTAAAACTGACAGCTATACCTTGCTTGATACCAGCGTTCAGTACGATTTTGCATGGCAAAACAAAGACTTTGTTGCTTACTTTAACATCGATAACCTAACTGATGAATTGGGCTTTGTTCACAGCTCATTTATCAAAGACAAAGCGCCTTTACCGGGACGTAATATCAAATTAGGCCTACGCGGCTACTTCTAGACGATTCCTTGATGTTGATGTAAGAGATAAGGCCACTTCGGTGGCCTTTCAGATTGATGATAAACCCTGCTTTTTTAAGCGGGGTTTATTTTTTCGATAGTTAGGTCGTTTTTTC
>NZ_JBHRSD010000037.1:0-1217 GCF_042643375.1 Pseudoalteromonas fenneropenaei | reverse complement strand
CCAAATATAAATATCATCTGAGGTATACATAGCTCTCTCCCTTGATAACAAAACCACTTTAATTAACGAACAGTCGGTCTTTTTATCCACTTGTAGACAAGCTGGTGCGTCAATAACGGACACAACAATTTGAATATCCGATATTTGTTCAGCTCACTACCAATGAAACCCTAAGTTATTTAACAGAGTATCAAGAACCGACATTACACTCTAAAACAGTCCTTTCCCAACATTTACACTTATTTCGAGGTTGGCGCTGGCGATTGTTTACGAAAAAAAGTTGGAATATCAAGTATATCATCCTTTTTTTGCTGTTTTTGGATGGCACGTTGCTCAGTTGCTCCGTCCTTCTCATCATCCTGCAAATACGAGTTAGGTTTTGCCCCAGTTGCTATAACCAAAATCTCGTAGTTACTTTGTAGTTTTTCAAGTTTAGATACACCACAGATGATCAAAGCGCTAGGGCTTACTTTTTGACAAACGGTGCTTGAAATAAGGTCGTAGCTCCCTAACGAGATCTCTTCTTTACAGTTTATTTGAATAATCGCCCCTGTACTTGTACTCATATCTACGCTACTGATAAGCGGGTTGGTTAACGTCTGCTCTAATGTACGCTGTAAATCACTTTCCTCATTACACTTACCCACGCATAAGACCGCATCCCCCTTTGCGTCCATTACTCTGACAAAATCTTTTAAATCAATATTTATCAGTCCTTGATGACAGAGCATATCGATTAATGCCACGATTAATGAATGGAGAAGTTGATTACTATGCTTAAACGCATCAAATAGTCCAACATCACTGCCTAAAACCTCTATCAACTTATCGTTTGGCAGGGTTACTACAGCATTAGCGTACTGTTTAAATTCGTCTAGTCCTTCTTGCGCAATTTGACGTCTGAATTCGCCTTCGCTAGAAAAAGGTAATGTGGCAATCCCAATCACGGGTTTGCTATGCTCTCGGGCTAATTTTGCGATATATGGGCTCGCGCCTGTGCCCGTTCCACCTCCAAAGCCAGCCGCACAGAGTAATATATCGCACTTTTGAATTAACCCTATTAATTGTGCTTCGCTCTCTTGCGCAGCAAGCAAACCAACGGCGGGATCAGCACCAGCACCATAACCGTGAGTAAGTTGCTCGCCAATTAACACCGACTCGTCACTTTGAGTGTGGTTTAAAACAACTTTGTCAGTATTTATACAATAGAAATTGAC
>NZ_JBHRSD010000036.1:0-28264 GCF_042643375.1 Pseudoalteromonas fenneropenaei | reverse complement strand
CAGCTGCCATGTGAAAGTAGGACATTACCAGGCACCTATTAAGAAAAGCCCGCTCAATGAGCGGGTTTTTTGCTTTATGGGTTCAGGCAAATCAAGTTCAAGAAATTCAGTTCAGGGTTGCAATACCTCCCTGTCACATTGTACCTCGGTCATTCCTGACCTCACCTCTACACGCTGCGAAGCGGTACTTCGGTCGTGCTTCGCCTTTGCAGTCTGAAGAACGCAAGCATAGGGCAGCAGGGTCATTGCTTCGCGCTGTGGCAGTCTTGGAGTTGAACTCAATAAAAAAGGCCAGCTTAGTAGCTGGCCAAATGGGATATCAAATGTTGGGAATGGATTAGATACTGCTTTGCTTTGTTTTTAAGGTAAATAATTGGTATTGACTCATTTGTGGGATCTGCGCTGCAAGAGCAGATTCCTGAGCCGCAATTTCGCTAAACTGTTCGCAGAGTTTGTCTGCTCGAAGTTCAATTTGCTTGGACTGATCTTCAACCTTAGTTTCAATGTCTTGACCTAACTTTTCCATCCGAGCTTCGAAGGCTTCCATGTCACCGCCAGAGCTCACCATTTGCGAGCCTAAGGTGACTAGGATATTACCGATGGACTCCATCATGGTGCTTTTTACCGCATCTTCAATTTGAGCTTCGAATTTGTCTTCAAAATTTTCGCCAAATTCATTAAAGGTTTTTTCGCCCATTACAAAGTCATCTTGCTGATAGAAAGTATTTTTTATATCAACCGATAGATCTTCCATGGTGTCATGAAGGCGGCTCATTGAGTTGAGCCCGAATGCTTGACCGACTTCATCTATCGCAACGCCTGCTAGTTTGATGGCATCTAGAGCGATGTCGGCAACTTGTGGTAGATCCTGACGTAAGCGCTGTGAGTAAGCCGCTACAGCATATTGCTGTTCGCTCGATAGTTTAACTTGTTCGCCATTTATATGGAGATAACCGTCACGGCTTATCTTCATGGTTTGGTTAGCTTGATTCTCAACGATGACTTCTTTAGCTGAGATCCGTACATCATTTTGGAAAGATACAGAGCAATTATCATTGCTGATATTAAACTGGTTCTCGTGTGCGGTAGCGCTACATGCTGCGAGAAGTGATCCGACAAGAAGTAATTTTTTCATTTTTTGAATCCTAAACGGTCAGTATTGTTTAAAACATAACAAGTTTGATGCCAATCTTTTTTATTTAATTAAAACATGTAGTTATGTTATTTTGGCAGACTGTGTATTTTATTTAAATAAGCGAGTTAGACCAAAAATTAGCTATTTTGACCAAGTAATGTGCCATGATAAATAAAATTTATTAGAACAATAAAAAAGTCTCACTTTTCAGAACTTAAATTTACAGCTATTTACTCACCTGTAAAGCGCAGAGCCAGTACCCAAGCGGGATTGGGGCTTTACGGGCGAATATTTAGCACTTTTTTGGAGTGGATTGTGGGTAAAACATTTTCTTATGATGCGCTTGACGATCAAGATTTTGTCAGCGATGACTTGGATGATTCCGGTCGTGGCGGTCAGGACAAGCATAAGCGGAAGATAAAGAAAAAGCTCGACGATTATCTTGAACAAAAGCGTCTACGCAAAAATTTAGGTGAAGATGATTTTGATTATCTTGACGACTATTAGTAGTCGATGACAAGGAGGCGCAAGCCTCCTTTTCACTTTAGGGTGTAGGTAAAGCCAGAAATTCATCCAGTAGGGATTTTAATTGTTTGGCTTTATCTAATGGCATGCCGGCTTGCTTTAGCATTTGTTCAGGAATGCAAGCACATTGCTGCTGCAAAGCTTGGCCTGCTGGGGTCAAGCTAATAACGGATTGACGCTCGTCAGAAGCACTACGCTTGCGCGTGAGCCAACCTTGTAGCTCCATACGTTTGAGCAAGGGCGTTAAAGTGTTGCTGTTTAGCTGGGCATGTTGGCCTATGTCGCTTAGTGAGCATGGTTCACGTTGCCACAAGATCATTAACACCACGTATTGTGGGTAAGTTAAGCCATGGGCTTTTAAAATTGGTTGGTATAAACGTGTCACTTTGCGCGATGCGGCATATAAACTAAAGCACAGCTGGTTATCCAACATTTGGTGGCTATGGCTCATTGCGCTAATAGCTTTTCGATATCGGCGATTAAGTCTTGAGGTTTCTTAGTTGGAGCATAACGTTTTACGACTTCGCCTTGCTTGTTGATAAGAAACTTAGTGAAATTCCATTTGATGCTTTTACCAAATAAACCGGGGCGCTGCGCCTTTAAGTAAGTGTAAAGCGGATGTGCATGCGAACCGTTGACATCAATTTTTTCCATCATAGTAAAATCGACGCCATAATTAATTAGGCAACCCTCTTTGATCTCTTCTGCATTTCCCGGCTCCTGCTGACCAAACTGGTTACAAGGAAAGCCTAAAATCACTAAACCTTGTTGATGATATTTTTCGTGTAGTGCCTGTAGACCTTCATATTGCGGGGTAAAACCACATTTACTCGCCGTGTTGACGACTAGTACTACTTTGTCTTTTAAGTTGTTAAAGTCGAAATCTTTGCCTTGCAAAGTGTGAGCGTGGAACTGATATAAAGGCTGCATAGCGTGTTTCTCAAAATTAAATCGTGTACGACTTAATCTATCACGATATAAATTCGCAGCAAGAAAAAATTAAGGTGTTGCTGCACTTAAAACCAGATCCCCTATCCTACGCATCAGCATATCTTTATCGCTCGGGGGGACGTAGTGCAGGTGCATATCTAGAAACTCAGGGCTACGATAGAGTTTTAACAAGGCCTTATTGACAGCAACAAGAAAGGCTTCGGTTTGCGGACTCTTAGAGCACGCAATATGACCTGGGATATAGGCTGGGTTTTCAGCAATAGATAAAGAGGTGATTTGAGTCAGGGTATTGGCCTCGGCATATTGTTTAAACACCGAAGGATAGGCGATTAGGAAATTGCTCCGTTTCTTTTCAAACATGGCTATCATAGCGGCGTATGCATCGCTGCCCGCGCGGGTTAGAAGCTGGTCAGCGGGTATTTGCTCAATTTGCGCATCTAAACTGGGTCCATATGACTTACTGGTTTCTATCGCTAGCACCGCTTTTGGATAGCGTGACATTAGTTGCGTTAAGCCGCGTAGTTCTCCATGAAGATTGAGTAAATCTGGGTCTATCTGCTGCTGGACAGGATAGTAATATAGGCGATGACTTGGAAACAAATGTACTGGTAGGCTGTAGAGATGATACATCTGGCGTAATTTAGTTTTGATGCGACTGAGCGCACAAACCGGTGTGTTGCCATTTAAGATGGTATTGATGCGTGTGATGGGGGCTATTTGAATATCAACAGGATAGTGGGGTAATTCTGCGAACAATAATTGATATGAATCTGAGGCTAGGTCCTGCGAGCTTTGTTGACTGAATAGGTTTTTATCCTTTGGATCGTCACTCAGCATCAACAGTGCTGTTTGTCCTTGCCATGCAATAAGGCCAAAAAGGAGGCAAACAACACGAATCAACATAAGCACCTCAAGCGCAGCACATCTCGTTCAGTATAGCTTAGTCTGCTCTAAATGCGGCGAGAAGATAGTCGATCAACGCCCGTACTCGATACGGCATTAGATCCTTACGCGGGTACACCAGCCAAGTGGCATTATCGCTGACTTGAAAGTCGGTCAGGATGTAGTGCAATGTGCCATTTTCGACATAAGGCGCGACAATATCTTGCGCCAAATGCGCAATACCCAGCCCTTGTAAACACGCATGTAGTACCGCTTGGGGGTGACTACTAAACCAGTTGCCTGCAACTTTCACTTCAATCGTTTGTTCGTTCTCAACAAAACGCCAACGAGGGTTACGTGCGACTAGGCAGTTATGCTCGGTGAGATCTTTGGGGTGCTGGAGTATAGGGTTGGCGGCCAGATAATCTGGTGTGGCAACTAATGTCATAGCCCGATCACACAGTTTACGGGCTATCAAGTTGGAATCCTGTAGGCGGCCAAAACGCACCGCAAGGTCAAAGCCTTCTTCGACTAAATCTACCGCGCGATTGTTAAAGTCTAACTCAATATCTACATCGGGATGTAGCTTAACAAAATTTGCCAGAATAGGGCTGACGCGATTTGCGACAAACTCCCCCGCGCCTGTAATGCGGATAGGACCTTTGAGCCACTCTTGATCGCCTTGAACTAAACTTGTCGCGGTATGCAACTCTTGTTGGATCACTTTGAGTCGCTCGGCGTAAGCTTTGCCTGCTACAGTGAGTTTGATACTGCGCGTAGTGCGCTGGATAAGTGTTGTGCCAAGGCGTGATTCTAGCAATTTGAGCTGGCGGCTTATAAATGAGGTTGAACAGTCTAAACTTAGAGCAGCTTTGCTCAAGCTACCTTGCTCAACTATAGCTAAAAATACATCTATACCTTGCCACATGCTGGGTGTTTCTTGCATGGTTTACCTCAGTGTTAACGCATATGCAACCAAGCTTGCCTATGCTAATTGTTGTTATATAGCAAAAGTGATTTACTTTTTGGCTAATGATTAAAAGATTATTGCAGTATAAACTGCTTTGATTAATTGAGCAGTAGACTTATTCCGAATTTACTCTATGTCGCAAAGCTGTCGTTATCGACTTTTAGTTGCGTAAATCTAAGCAATGAGGGGCACTCAGATGTTGAATTTTAGTTTTGTTAATCCAACCCAAATCCACTTTGGCGCTGGGCAAATAGCAGCCATTGTGCAGGCAATTCCTAAATCAGCAAAAGTATTGGTGGTTTACGGTGGCGGTAGCATTAAGCGCAATGGTGTCTATGAACAATTGGTAAGTGCACTTAGCGACCATCAATGGGATGAATTTGGCGGTATTGAGCCTAACCCAAGCTACCAAACTTGTATGCAGGCGGTAGCGAAGATAAATTCTGAGGGATTTGACTATATTCTTGCTGTGGGTGGCGGCTCTGTGATTGATGGCAGTAAGTTTATCGCAGCAGCAGCACGTTTTGATGGTGAACCATGGGAAATTCTCAGTAAAGGCGCGGCTGTTAAAGATGCATTGCCTATCGGTGTGGTGTTGACTTTACCAGCAACAGGCTCGGAGTCGAATAGTTTTAGTGTGGTTAGTAATACCGATACCCAAGATAAATTGCCATTTGCTTCGCCGCTAGTGCAACCTAAGTTTGCTGTGTTAGACCCACAAGTGATGGCTTCTTTACCAACCAGACAGTTAAGTAACGGAGTCGTGGATGCGTTTGTGCATATTATGGAGCAATATCTCACTTATCCCGTCAATGGCAAAGTGCAGGACAGATTCGCAGAAGGCTTATTGCTGACTTTAATTGAAGAAGGGCCAAAACTATTTTCCGCAGATGTGAGCGACGATACACGTGCAAACGTGATGTGGGCGGCGACCATGGCGCTTAATGGCCTAATTGGTGCCGGGGTGCCGCAAGATTGGGCGACGCATATGATAGGCCATGAAATTACCGCACTTTATGGTTTAGATCATGCGCAAACTTTGGCAATTGTATTGCCTCGTATGATGGCATCACAACGCATCACTAAGCGTGAAAAGTTGCTGCAATACGCAGAGCGGGTATGGGGGTTAGATACTCATAGTGCACCGGAAGCTGCCATTGATACCGCTATCATTAAAACAGAAGCTTTCTTCCAGCAAGTGCAGATGAAAACCCGCTTTAGTGAATACGGCTTAGGCGAGGAGGTCGTAGCACCGATTGTGGCGCAGTTAGAGCGCCATGGTATGACGGCGCTAGGTGAGCATCAAGCGGTGACACTTGAAGACAGTGCCGCTATTTTACGTGCTTCAGTGTAATCAAAAAATCAATATCAAGAACAGTGAGCAAGTCACTGTTCTTGTCACATCAAACAATAGAAAGTCACCATACCAGCAATTGTGGTTGCATATATATTATGGGTTTTATACGCCACGGCGATAGCAACCAAAGCGCCCCACAAATAGGGGTTGTGCCAATTTAACTGTAACTCACCATCTGGCAATAATACGATAGGGACCCAAATCGCGGTGAGTACCGCAGGGGCACTAAAACTTAAAAAGCGCTGGGCTTTGGGGCCGATCACAAATGGCAGCTTATGGTGCAAAAACAAATATCGGGTGCCAAATGTTACGCCGGCCATCAGTAAAATAGTGAGATAAATCATAGTTTTTCCCGTCGACTTAACAAGTAGCCCACGCACATTGCTAGCAGCGCCGCTGCGACCAGCCACAGCTCGAATCCTAACGCTTTAAACCAGGTAGCGCTGGCACCCGCGGTTATCACAGTGGCTAATGTCGGCCAATTCTTGATACTAGGGATCACGAGTGCGATAAAGGTCGCCGCAATAGCAAAATCTAAGCCGAGCGAGGTTAAGTCAGGCAGCAAGCTGCCAGCAATAATGCCAAGTAAAGTCCAAATATTCCAAGTCACATAAAAGCTAAAGCCAGCGCTTAGGGCATATATCAAGCGTGCTGGGGTTTGATAGGCTTTGGGGTGATGAGAAAAAGCAAACAGTTCGTCGGTCAATACAAAGCTAATCGGCAAACGCTGTTTTAATGGCGTGTGGATCACTTTATGGCGCACGGACAAACCATAGAGTAAATGGCGCGCGCTGATAATAAAAACCGTAAAGAGCAAAGTCAGCAAAGGCGTATGATTAGAAATCAGCTCAATGGCGACTAACTGTGCGGAGCCGGCAAAAACTAGTAATGACATGAGCTGAGCTTGGAGTGGTGAAAAGCCGTTTTGTACTGCAAGAGAGCCGCATAAGACTCCCCAAGGGATCACCGCTAAGTTGAGTGGCAGCATGTCGAGTTGACCCCGCCAAAAGGCGATGCGCTTGGCACGTTGTAGTTTTTGCATTGTTGAAATCTTTTGTCTCAGAGCAAACAGCATGACACAAGCTTTATGATATGCTCAAGCTTATTAGACGAATCAATGAGGTGATTATGACCAAAGTATGGGATGGATTTATTCGCGGCTTTCACTGGTTGTTGGTACTAGGTCTTGCGGTGTTGTATGTCAGTGGCGAGGAAGGCTGGATGGATCTTCATTTTGTCGTTGCTTACTTGATGCTGGCGCTATTTATTACCCGCTTGATCTGGGGGGGGATTGGTAGCCAAACCGCGCGGCTAAGTAGTTTATTTCATCGCCCGCAAGCTGTCATTGCCGCGGTCAAAGGTGACGACAAGCGCTACGGCCACAATGCAGCGGGTAGCTATATGGTATTGCTGTTTTTTGTCTTAATCGCAATTCAGCTTGTCAGTGGTTTGATGAGCACAGATGATATTTTAGTTGAAGGGCCGCTAGTGTCACTGGTGCCTGCAAGCTGGGTAGAGTTAGCTGGAGATATTCACCATGAAACAGTGGAAATTCTGATTGCTGCGATTGTGCTACACATTGCTGCCATTGTTATTTACCGGTTACGTGGCAAGAACTTAGTGAAAACCTTACTGACAGGTAAAGCTCCGGAGCAACCACAAACCGCCCAGCCGGTAATGCGTTCTGGTTGGCCTGCCTATGTGATTTTCGTGGTTTTGGCTGGGTTATTGCTGCTGACTTGGGGCGCCGCGCCACTTAAAGCGCTCTTTGCTTAACGCGCTATTCAGCAATAAATAAGGCACCTTTGGTGCCTTATTTATTGCTGTGCTAACGCTTATTTTTGCTTTAACCACTGGGCGGCTTGTTTTGCAAAATAGGTCAAAATGCCGTCGGCGCCAGCTCGTTTAAATGCCAATAAAGATTCCATAATGCAAGCTTGCTCTGCTAACCAGCCATTGTCGATAGCGGCGCGGTGCATAGCGTATTCTCCACTGACTTGATAGGCAAAGGTTGGTACACCAAACTCGTCTTTGACCCGACGAACGATGTCAAGATACGGCATGCCTGGCTTCACCATTACCATGTCTGCACCTTCTTGTAGGTCTAGTGCTACTTCGCGTAGTGCTTCGTCAGAATTAGCTGGGTCCATTTGGTAGTTCTTCTTGTCGGCACCTTTTAAATTGCCGGCTGAACCCACTGCATCACGAAACGGCCCATAATAGCTTGAGGCATATTTAGCTGAGTACGCCATAATGCGAGTATGAACATGACCCTCAGCTTCTAGTGCATCGCGAATAGCACCGATGCGACCGTCCATCATATCTGATGGCGCGACAATGTCAGCGCCGGCTTCAGCATGCGAAAGCGCTTGGCGGACTAGAATTTCTGTGGTGAGGTCGTTAATCACATAGCCGTTTTCATCTATGATGCCATCTTGGCCGTGGGTGGTGAAAGGGTCAAGTGCCACATCGGTGATCACCCCAAGTTCAGGGCACGCTGCTTTTACCGCGCGCACAGCTTGCTGAGCGAGGCCTTCGGGGTTGTAAGCTTCTTCCGCCATTAAAGATTTTTTATCGGCTGGCGTCACTGGGAATAAGGCAATAGCAGGAATGCCTAATGCGACTAGCTCTTTGGCCTCGGCAACTAAAAGGTCAATGGTAAGGCGCTCTATGCCAGGCATGGATGGAATAGCTTGGCGCTGTTGTTCGCCGGGAATGACAAACATAGGGTAAATTAGGTCATCAACAGTCAGTTGATGCTCACGCATCAGGCGACGAGAAAAGTCATCACGACGCATGCGACGCATCCGCGTATAGGGAAACAAATCTAAACCAGACTGAGCCATTACGGCATCTCCTCTTCGTTACTATATATAACAACCCGATTTCGTCCTTGCTGCTTGGCGCGATATAAAGCCTTGTCGGCGAGATCTGTGTACAAAGTCGGGTTGTGAATATCAGCGGCAATGGCACTATAAATACCTGCACTGATAGTAAATTCAATATTGGCCTCACCAATGCGCAGCACAAATTCTGCTACTTGGCTGCGTAGCTGCTCAGCGATTTCAAAAGCGCCTTCTTCTTGAGTATTAGGTAACAACATCACAAACTCTTCGCCGCCATAACGGAATACTTCGTCAAAGGGGCGCTGGGCGGCATTTTTGAGAATATCTGCGATGGCGCAGATAGCTTGGTCGCCCACTAAATGGCCGAATCTGTCGTTGATAGACTTAAAGTGATCTATATCTAGCATGATAATACTGAGAGTTGATTGCTCACGGCGCGCACGGCGCACTTCCATCATTAGGCGTTTATCAAAATAGCGACGGTTTTTGACTTTAGTAAGGGCATCTTCCATGTTGAGCTTTTCTAGCTCGCGGTTTTTGTCTTCAAGTTCGCGCAATGTCACTTGCAATTCAAAGGTGCGCTCGTCAATGCGCGCCTCCAATTCTTCACTAGCCTGTTCTTGAATTTTTAGCCGCTCTTTGAGTAATGCGTCTTCGGCTTGGCTGGCGGCAAGTTTTTGTTGCTGCGCTTTAAACTTATTGTCACGTTGCACCACAAATTGTTGTGTAAGCAGGTAGCTGACAAACATACTGATAAGGAGTGAGCATAAATAAGTCACTGGGTGCTCAAGCCAAGCTTGATGCAGCCAACCTAATGCCTGACAGGCTTGATAGGTCAAAAAAAGTAACAGCAAAATACAGCTGCTGAGCATCGCTGTGCGATAAGGGTAACCTGCGCGGATGCCAAGGCTAGTGTAAACCAAATAACCGGCGGTGAGGCTTAAGCTCACAACATAACTGATGAGCAGCGCAGTGCTGACAGAAAATACTGATAGCAGCAGTAGCACCGCAATACCAACCAAGCCGGTGATCTCAAGGCTACGTTTAGCGCGGTGAGTGAGGTGTTGTTTGCCCACGGTATGCCAGATAAGCGGCGTAAATAACAAGGTGGCTAACAATACTAAATGCGCTTGTCCATATTGCTGCAGCCACTGCCAGTCCGCATAAATATAGCGATAGCTGAAACCGTAAATATGGATCACCAATAACCACAACGCTGAAACGAGACAAGCGCCGGTGATAAAGTAGGATTTACGAGTGAAATAGTAGAGCGCGATATTGGTAAACACCATTGCCAGCATAAAGCCCGCGAGCAAGCCATAGATAAGGTTAAAGCGGCTCTTATACTTAAGGTATTCAGTTTGTTGCCATAGACTTAGCGAAACAGTTAACGGCCCTTGATGGTGAATTTGAATAAAAATCTGCTTTGACGAATTAGCCAGCAAATGGACTGGCACCAGCTGGGCTTCGTGTTTAATTGGGCGCTTTAGAAGTGGTACCGTGTCACCCAGCGCTAATGTCATGAGGACATGATTTTGCTGCTGAATATAGACAGTAATTTTGTCTAGCAGGTTGTTGTCTAAGCTCATTAACAGCTCGAAGTCCTGATTACTGTGATTGACGAGTTCGGTTTTTATCCACAGCGGTTCATCCACTAAACCTAAGTTTAGCGTTTGGCCTGCATGGGGTTGCCAGAGCACATCATTAAGTTGAGTAACGGCGTTGCTGTTGCTAAGAGAATAACTAAAAGCGATACCTTGCTGGTGGCTAAACTCTTCAGTCACCTCAATGGCGGCTTGGCACAACAGGCTAAAGAGTAGAAGGATAATCGCGCCGCACGATTTATACATGGCTTTGACTCATGAACAGTCGATAAAAGTTAGCACTGGTTTGCTGTTGCAAATGTGCTAAATCGGTGCCTAGCAGCGTCGCGACTTGCGAGGCAATCTCAGGTAAATAGGCCGGTTCGTTCTTGCCGGACTTAGGTTTGGGACGTAGTGTGCGAGGCAATAAATACGGTGCATCGGTTTCTAACAATAAGCGTTCCAGCGGGATTTCAGGCAGCAGGGTGCGTAACTTGTCGCCTC
Source organism: Pseudoalteromonas fenneropenaei (assembly GCF_042643375.1). Classification (NCBI taxonomy): domain Bacteria; kingdom Pseudomonadati; phylum Pseudomonadota; class Gammaproteobacteria; order Alteromonadales; family Pseudoalteromonadaceae; genus Pseudoalteromonas; species Pseudoalteromonas fenneropenaei. The sequence continues at coordinate 17,511 of NZ_JBHRSD010000036.1, read as the reverse complement.
GCCGTTCATCACAGATCCAGCCAGTAATGCCAATATGCAAACCGTAATCCAGATAGCCCATTAATGCGCTGTGGTTGCCGGTAAAACAATGCAGTACGCCATGTACGCGGTAATCTTGCAGGACTTTGAGCATAGTTTCGCTGGCATCGCGTTCATGCAAATACACTGGCAGTTGCAGGCTTTGAGCCAATGCTAATTGCTCGCGCAGCACTTTTTCTTGTTGATCCCGCGGGGAAAAATCACGGTTAAAGTCTAGTCCACATTCACCCACTGCGACGACTTCTGGGCGGCTGAGTAATTGGCTTAAATGCTGCAGATAATTGGCGCTGACCGATTTAGCATCGTGTGGATGCACCCCCGCAGTAGCAACCAGTTGATGGGTTTTGGCTAATTCAGCTGCTTGATTGCTGCCTGCAACATCGCAACCGATTAACAGCAACTGTTGCACGTTGGCTGCTTTGGCACGCGTAACTACCGCAGCAGTTTGCTCGGCAAACTGGCTGCTGGTTAGATTCACTCCGCAATCAACCCAATGGGCAAGCATCTGGCTTCTCAGTACGCGGATGGCTATTTGACGCGTTTCACGCGAATGGTACGATTGGTATCAGCCACTTTCATCAAAAATGAATTCAATACACCTCGTGAAATCACCACTTCGTCGCCTTCTCTGGCTAAGAAACTATCGCTACCGAGTTGTTTCCACACTTGACCGTTATCCAGTACAAATGAGCGTTCCCCCACTGCATTTTTGTTTAATTTGCTGAGTGTAGCGACTAAATCTTGTTGAGCTTCTTCGGCTTGTGTCTTGCGATGTTCAAGACCAAATCGGTTGTTGTCTGGATTGACCGTGTCGGCTTCAGGTGCTTTGCTGTCAGTTACAACCTGTGCCGCTGTTGCAGTTGGTCGAGCCAATTGCTGAGTGGCTTGCAAAGGTTTGCCACCCATTACCGCGTCATAACACACTAAGCGGTTAAAATCGTTTTCAATCATGCGACAGGCTTGTAAAGCTTGTACGTTTACTTCCTGTGCAGAGACAGCTGCGCTATTCAATAATGTGATAGCAGTTACCAACATGAGGATGTTTTTCATTCTACTTTTTCCTGTTCATCTTGTTGTGGTTGCTTAGTGTAAAATGCAGCCAGAATTAAACCAAGTTCAAATAATAATAACATCGGGACAGCAAGTAGCGTTTGTGACAGCACGTCTGGTGGCGTTAAAAACATCGCCACTACAAAGGCGCCGACCACAATATAAGGGCGCTTTTCGCGCAGGCTTTGGGTGGTGGTCATGCCACTCCAACACAGCAGCATAATCGCAACGGGGATTTCAAACGCCACGCCAAAGGCGAAAAACATTTTTAAGATAAAATCCAAATAACTGCTGATATCCGGTGAGAGCGTCATCATGTCAGGGCCTACACTGGTAAAAAATCCCAAAATAATTGGCATGACAACGTAATAACAAAAAGCGATGCCTGAATAAAAGAGAATAATACTGGCGGCTAACACAGGCAATAGCATGCGTTTTTCGTGTTGATATAAGCCAGGCGCTATAAAACTCCAAATTTGGTGCAAGATAAAAGGTACCGCCAAAAATAGCGAGACAAATAAGGTCAACTTGAATGGTGCGAAAAAAGGTGCAGTCACGTCAGTTGCAATCATTGTCGAGTGTGCAGGTAGCTTGGCCACTAAAGGGTCGGCAATAAAGGTATATATATCATTGGCAAAATACACCAATGCAATAAACACAATGAGTATGCTAAGCAAGGCGCGGATCAAACGATCGCGTAATTCAATTAAATGGCCAATAAAGCCAGATGTGTGCTGTTCTGACATAGTCACAACTCAGTAAGTGTCAGTTAATTCATTATTCTTTTGGTGTTTGTGAGTCATGAGTTTTATAACTATGACGCACAGAATCAGCCGCCCGTTGCAGCTCTGCAACGGATTGCTGCAGGTCATTGGAAAGATTTTCCATGCCCTGTTGTTCGGCTTTTTTCAGATTGTTGTGGAGTTCATGAATGCGCAGCTCTTCATTCACTTCCGCTTTAACCGCGTTGGCGTAAGATTTTACGGTGCGCACCCAGCCCATCACAGTTTTGATGGCCACAGGCAAACGCTCTGGCCCCAAAACGACCAAGCCAACCACAAACACCACCACCAATTCCCAAAAGCCCATTGCAGGTTATGCCTTATCTTTCTCTTTGGCGGTATCCGCAGGCGTTGCAGTTGGCGCTTGATCTTTGAGCTGTGCAACGGGCTCATTGGCCTTTGGTTCGCTATTTTCGTCGGTCACAGCCTTTTTAAAACCTTTAACCGCACTACCTAAGTCGCTACCAATACCGCGCAACTTTTTAGTTCCGAACAACAATACGATGATTGCCAGAATGATGAGTAACTGCCAAATACTAATTCCACCAATACCCATGGTAACTCCTATTGTTATAATTGCTTTGTGTTGATTGGATTATACGCCGCTTGCATAAAATATCATCTTGTTTGTGGCTAAGCTTAAGGACATTTGCGCCAAGCTGCATAAAACAGCGCTACACTTACCACTCCGCACACTGATGCCGCTTGAAGATCGCCAGCTAAGTAGCTGATTAGCGTACCAAGCAAGCTGCTGGCGGCTAACATGCCAAGGAGCAAGGCTTTACCTGCAATAGGCGGTGTGGTTGGATTTACCGCAACCGGTGGGCGTTTTAAGCTGTGATAAATTAAATCTGGGATCTCAGGCATTTTTTCAGCCCAAAACGGCAGATTGGCGTAGAATTTTTTCATTACCGCCCAGGGGCCAACTTGTTCCTGCACCCAATTTTCTAAAAAGGGTTTAGCGGTTTTCCATAAGTCGAGCTGCGGGTAGAGTTGTCGGCCTAACCCTTCAACATAGAGTAAGGTCTTTTGCAGTAGCACCAATTGCGGTTGCACCTGCATATTAAAGCGCCGTGCGGTATTAAAGAGATTCACCAACACATGGCCAAACGAGATCTCAGCCAAAGGTTTGTTAAAAATCGGTTCGCATACGGTGCGGATGGCAAATTCGAATTCTTCGACATTAGTGTCGGCGGGCACCCAACCAGAATCCACATGCAGCTGCGCCACTTGACGATAATCGCGATTAAAAAATGCGATAAAGTTTTCCGCCAAATAACGTTTGTCCTCGCGGTTTAAGGTGCCAACAATGCCACAGTCAATGCCGATATATTGCGGGTTGTGTGGATCTTGGCGCGAGACGAAAATATTACCAGGATGCATATCAGCATGAAAAAAGCTGTCGCGAAACACTTGGGTAAAAAACACCTCAACCCCGCGCTCGGCCAACAATTTCATATTGGTGCCTTGCGCCAAGAGTGCGTCGGTATCTGAGACTGGAATGCCGTAAATGCGCTCCATCACCAATACGTTTTGGCGTGAATAGTCGCTGTACACTTCAGGAATATAGAGTGCTTCAGAATCGGTAAAATTACGCCTCAACTGAATCGCGTTGGCTGCTTCACGCAGTAAATCCAGTTCGTCGAGCAAGGTTTTGCGATATTCGCGCACCACTTCGACCGGCCTCAGTCGTTTGCCTTCGCTAAATAAGTTAGCCAAAAGGCGCGCAAAGCGTTCCATTAGCGCCAAATCCGCATGAATTTGCTTGCTAATGTTGGGACGAATCACTTTGATCACGACGTCTTTACGGTGACCATCAAGCTCTAAAGTGGCGGTGTGTACTTGCGCAATTGAGGCAGAGGCCAATGGCGTTGCCGAAAAATCGCCAAATACTTCATCGATATGGGTTAATCCGAGCGCTTGTTCGATTAAAGCTTGTGCTTCATCACCCGCAAACGGTGCAACTTGATCTTGTAAATAGGCCAGTTCAGTGGCGATATCTTCCGGTAATAAATCACGACGGGTCGAAAGCATTTGCCCGAACTTGATCCAGACTGGGCCAAGTGCTTGTAACGCTAGTCTTAAACGCAGCCCAAGGGGCTTTTCTGGGTGTTGATTACGGAGCCAAAATGCACTTTGACGTAATAATTTGGCAGGCCACGGCTGCTTATGCCGAGGCACAAACTCGTCGAGACCATAATGTAAAAACGTGCGGGTAATTTCGTACAAACGCGCAGCTGACACGCATTACTCCTTGATAGTGGCAGGATGTGCGAGCAACGCCTCAATACGTTGTTCGAGCTTATCCACTTGCGCTTTTAAGGTTCGGGTGAGGCTGGTGAATTGTTGCAGTTCCAGCGGGTGAATAGCGACTTTGAGCTCGTCTTGGCACAACTGGGTTAAAGTCTGGGTAAATAGCCCGTGTTGCACAGTGGCGTGACTGCGACCTTGTTGTAATAGCTGCCACAGCTGTTGGGCGGGCGCATCACCAATATAATGAGACAGTTGCTCAGGCCAATCTATATGTAAGTTAGCAAATACTTTGCTGTAGCTTTGCGCCAAGTGAAGGTCGCCTTCTAAATCGAGGCGTTCTTGGCGGATCAGTAAAGTTAACTGACTGGGGTCTTGCAAGCTGGCAAGAGTAGCAAAGTCGGCACTTACCCAGCAGTCACCGCGCTCTGGATAATCAACAAAAACATGAAAGCGCTGCCCAGTAAAAGTAAGCGCCAGTTGTTGTTGCCAGTCGCGGATCTCCACCACTAAAATTTGATGTGCGACCGCTTGCAGCTGCACTGACAGTGCAGGGGCGAGCGTTAATAAACGATTCAAGCCTTGTTCGGCAATGGCACCCAGCACAGGTTTCAGCATAACTCGCCTTAATATTTAAAGCCGCGGTGTAACGCGACAATGCCACCGGTCATATTTTGATAATCGACTTGCTCAAAGCCCGCCTCAACCATCATGGCTTTTAAAGTGTCTTGATCTGGGTGCATACGGATTGATTCGGCCAAATACTTGTACGACTCACTGTCATTGGCAACCAACTGCCCCATAGTTGGTAGCACATTAAATGAGTAAAAGTCATACAGCTTGGAGAGGCTTTCGTGGGTTGGTTTAGAGAACTCCAACACCAATAAACGGCCACCCGGCTTAAGAATACGGTACATTGAACGCAGAGCTTTATCTTTGTCGGTGACATTCCGTAGGCCAAATGCGATGGTGATGACATCAACACTGTTGTCAGGGAACGGCAGTGCTTCGGCGTTCATTTGCACGTACTCGATGTTGCTCACCAGGCCCAAGTTACGTAGCTTTTCACGGCCAACTTTAAGCATAGAGTCGTTGATATCACCCAAAATGACCTGACCGGTATCACCGACTAATTCACTGAACTTAGCGGTTAAATCGCCTGTGCCACCGGCTAAATCGAGCACTCGATGACCTTTGCGCACGCCTGAGCTGGCAATCGTTTGGCGCTTCCATAAACGGTGGATCCCCATCGACATCAAGTCGTTCATGATGTCGTATTTGGCAGCAACAGAGTGAAATACTTCTGCCACTTTGCCAGCCTTGTCTTTGGTGGCGACGGTTTGATAACCAAAATGCGTGGTGTCTGAATGCTTGTCTGTCATGGGCGTGCAAAGCTCGTTAAGCGAAAATCTGTCCTTAGTGTACTTGAAAGCAGCGCACTGGTGCAATTCACTTGCACATTGAGTTACTTAACCTGAGCTTTGGATAAGAAATAGATTAACCCATTGTTTTTAAGGGGAGCATTAACTTTACCCTCATCTAGCCAGCAAATTTTAGGGATAACAAGGCGAATTTACGCACCAATAGCGAGCTATTGGCAGTGAATTCAACGCAATTAGCGTTAAAATTGGCTGCTAGAGATATTAATTATCCAAAGCTCAGGTTACTTACCTTATGTACGGAGATCAAAGCGCGGTGCTGCCGCTGATATAACAGGCTTGACCGAGCGCTTGCGCTTTGTGCGCTGCGCAAGCCGCATGGCGAGCGAGGGCATTAAAGTCCTGCTCGGCCTGGTGCTTGGCAATCCCTAAAGTGATTTTTACCGGTGGTAAATTAAGATTATTTTTGGAGCTGATAAATTTCAGCTTTTCAACACCATTGCGTACTTTTTCCGCGATGATGTTCGCGGTTTCTGGCTCAATGTCGGCCAGCAACACAGTAAACTGATTTTTACTGGTACGTCCTGGCAAGCCACTGTCTTTAACATATTTATGAATTTGCTTGGCGACTTTGTTGAGTACCACTTCACCAACCACATCGCCATAATCCTGACAAAATTCGTCAAGGTTATCTACTTGAATGGCAATCGCGCAAAGTTGTTTGTCTTGCCCTAACCAAAGTTGGGTTTGCTGATTGAGGTAATGGCGCTTGTATAACCCAGATTGCGGATCCAACATATGTTGGCGACGTAATTCATTTAATTGCTGCAGGTTTTTTTGTTGTAATTGACGGGCTTTGGCGAGTTCTTGTTTGAATTGTCGATGTTGCAGCAATAGCGCTTGCGTGTGTTTGTTGAGCTCAGCCAGCGCCCGCTTGGTTTTTGCCACATTGTGTTCGTCCAGTTGGTGAACGCAGACACTGAGCTGTGCTGCAAACTGTGAAACACTGCGCTCTGAATGTTGGGCTTGGCTAGAGAGTGAGGCAATTACGGTATCCACTTGTTTAAGCATAGCCGTTTCTTGGCTGTGGCTGGGGTGAAGATGCTCAAAATACAGATGTTCAATAATGATACTATCGATTGTGTCGTTTTGCAGTGCCGCACGGTCAATTGCTTGGTTCAGAGCAGTAATAGTTTTACTGACATAGGTATAGGCAACCTGATAGTTCAATGGTGTCGGAGGCAGGTGGTGGTGCTCGAGAAATAAGCAAACCTGCGTCATTTTATCTTGTGCCACTGCCATAGGATCATGGAACATCATTACTACTGCAACCTATTTACAAAATATCAACAATAAACATTTGATAACGACTTCGTTGGCGCCTCGCAAGGACTACTGCAAAGGCCAGCTAGGGCGACTGCGATACTGTGCAATCCCACGGATTACTGGTAAATCTGCACTACCATAATCAGTATTTTCTGTATTTAAAAGCAAAATAATGAGGTTGGAAATAGAAAATTTACATATTTGTTCCTGTTCGCTGAAAAACTCAGCAAAAATTCTTATTTTGTTCAGGTTTTAATCGAAGAAAACCGTGGGCTGGTCGAATTTAGTTGCGTCGGGCTTTCACGCTTGGGTATGGTGCGGGGAGAATAATAATTAAGTGAGCTTACCGTGAACCACCTTATCAAACCCTTGGCTGCTGCAATCTTGGCTGTTTCGTTGAGCGCTTGTCAGTTAACAACGAGCGACAGCAACCAGCAGTTTAGCCAGCTCGCCGAAAAAATCATGCAATTTCGCAGTGATATTGACCCTTATCAGCGTGAAGAGCTAAATGCGGCGTATTTGTTACCTAACTTGTCTAGCACCTATTTGGCCGAGGAAAATACCCGCCGCGAAGTGTTTTTAGCCGAGCTTGATAAAATCGAGCGCAGCAAGTTAAGCGCAGAGAATCAAATCAACCTGATCATCTTACGTGACCAAGTACAAAACGCGGTTGATGAGTATCGTTTTAATAGCCACTACATGCCGTTGACCTCAGAGTATGGGTTTCACTCGTCATTGTCGTACATGGTGAATCAGCATAACTTCAAAAAACGCCAAGGCTATGACTTATATTTGCAGCGTTTGTCGCAAGTCCCCCGCTATTTTGCCGAAAATATCGCGTGGATGCGTCAAGGGATGGCAACTGGACTTACTCAACCAAAAGCGGTTTTGGCGGGTTATGAAGATTCAATTAACGCCTACATCGTTGATGACGTGACCACTTCAGAGTTTTATGCACCCTTTAAAACCAATCAGGCGCAGTTACCAGATGCTGAATTTGCTGCGTTGCAAGCCAAAGCCCAACAAGTGATCCGCGAGCAGGTAATCAAGGCCTATCAGGATTATGCGGAATTTTTTGTTAACGAGTATCGCCCAGCAGCAAGAGACAGCATAGGTATTTCAGCAACACCAAATGGTGAGGCGTTTTATGCTAACCGTGCTCGTTACTACACCACAACAGAGATGACGCCAAAGCAAATCCACGAACTCGGATTGCAGGAAGTGGCACGTATTCGTGGCGAAATGGCAGCCATTATCAAGCAAGTTGGCTTTAAAGGCAGTTTTGCTGAGTTTGTCGAGTTTTTGCGAACCGATCCGCAATTTTACGCTACCACGCCAGAGCAACTACTTAAAGAAGCATCTTATATTGCCAAAAAAATCGACGCGCAGTTGCCGAAGTTGTTCCACACTTTGCCGCGCCGCCCTTACGGCGTAGCACCGGTGCCCGCCAGTATTGCACCTAAATATACCACTGGGCGTTATGCTGGCGCCAATAGCGATACTGATGCGGGTTATTACTGGGTGAACACCTATGCATTGGATAAACGTCCTTTGTATGTTTTAGAAGCGCTTACGCTACATGAAGCTGTACCTGGGCACCATTTACAAATCGCTTTAAATGCTGAGCTCGACTACTTACCTGAGTATCGCCGCAATTCCTATATTTCGGCGTTTGGTGAAGGATGGGGATTGTATTCTGAATACTTAGGGACGGAAGTTGGTTTTTATCAAGACCCTTACAGTCAATTTGGTCGCTTAACTTACGAAATGTGGCGTGCAGCACGTTTAGTGGTTGATACCGGCATGCACCTATATGGCTGGAGCCGTGAGCGCGCGATGGATTTTATGAAAGACAATACGGCGCTGTCGCTGCACAATATCAAAACCGAGACTGACCGTTATATCTCGTGGCCTGCACAAGCCTTATCTTACAAAGTGGGTGAGCTGACCATTAAGCGCTTACGTAAAGAAGCAGAGCAAGCGTTAGGTGATGAGTTTGATATTCGCGAGTTCCATCATCAAATTCTCCGCCATGGTTCAGTACCCCTGTTTGTCCTTGAACAACAAGTACGAGCGTATATTCAAGCCGCAAAAACCAAACCGTAATAAAAAAAGCGGCAGAGTAAACTCTGCCGCTTTGCTCACGCTATTAAGCCGTTCTGCCGTGTTGCGAAACTACTGCAGCAAACTTAACAATAACTGATAGAAGTCTTCCTTGCTCTCGCACTTGTCGGCATTGAGCACCAACTGTTGACCAAGGAATAAAGCTTGAGTTTGTACTTGTAAGCGTTTTTGCTCGTCTGTAATGCCATCAATATCACTGACATGGGCAAGACCAATGGTACGGCGCACCAGCTCAGTGCCACAGTAACCCACCGCATCTTTTAGCACCTCACGCAAGAAATACTCGATGTAACCTTGGCTTTGCAAAGACAAATCACGGGTATGAGAATGTGCTAAGGCAGCAAAGCGCGCCTGAAAAACATCTAAAGTTTGATGTATGGTCGAAAGCAAATAAGTATGGAGATCGCGGCGTTTTGGCACGCTACTGACACGGCCATTTTGCGCCAAGTAATTGAGCAATAAGTTGCCAATAAATGAGCCTAAGTCGAAGCCAATAGGGCCGAAAAAACCAAATTCAGGGTCAATCAGCTTAGTATTGTTGGCATCAACAAAAATACTGCCACTATGCACATCGCCATGTAACAGAGTTTGAGGTGAGCTGAAAAACTTGGCTTTTAATTTTGCTACAGCGAGTTTAAGTGCGGCGTTTTGCTGTAGTTTAGCGACTTCACTGCTTAACGCTGATGGATAATTATTGCGTTCCGCTTGACGATATGGGTCATCAAAAAAGAGGTCTTCGGTGATGGCACACAAATCCGGATTGATAAATTCGCTAACCAAGGCCTTTTTTTCAGCTGGAGAAAGATAAAAATCGCTGTGATAAAAACTGGTACTGGCAAGATAAGTGGCCACATCGCGACCCAGCGCAGGGAAAGTGCTACCCGAGTTTAATTCGCCACGTAAAATCGCCAAGTGGCCTAAGTCTTCCAGAATGGTAAGGGCTAACGTATCGTTTTGATGTAGTACTTTGACGGTGTGGTTTGGACAAACGGCGCCGTGGCGGTTTAACACCGAGGCTTCGATACGGGCGCGGTCAAGGCTGAGCGGCCAGCTTTCGCCGACACAACGCGCATAGGGGAGTGCTTGTTTCACAATGACACTGTGACCCTGTTGGTCTTCCACCCGAAACACTAAATTTAAGTTACCGTCACCAAATTCATAGCAGTTTAAAACCGCGTCTTTTGCAAAAAATTCACCTAAATTTTTTACGTACTCAAGCGCTTGTGCGCTATCAAAGGCGATGTATCCGGCCATGATTGCCACCTTAAGAAATAAACTGAATATAGCATTCTATATTTTTAAACGTTTGGATGTCTACACATCTTGCTATCTTTATGTAAAATGCTCTTTAAGTCAGAAATGCAAGGGGGAATCATGAAAGAGCTAATCGCGCGCAGTTTAAAATACCAACAGGGCGTAGTAAGTGTGTTGGATCAGTATCTCTTACCTCATCAAGAAGTGTGGCACGAGTGCCGTACGGTGGCGGAAATGGCGGAACTGATCTTGACCTTGAAAGTCCGTGGCGCCCCCCTAATTGGTTTAGCGGCGACTTTACTAGTGGCGTATTTGGCGGAGCAAGGTGCAGATAAAGCAGCGCTGGCTCAAGCCATCGATGAATTAGAAGCGACTCGCCCAACTGCAGTAAACTTGATGCATTGCATGGGTAAACTACGCGGCGCATTGCAAGCCACTGACTTTGCAAGCCAAGTGGTTGCGACCGCTGAGATGCTGTTTGAAGAAGACATCGCGCTGTGTGAGCGCATGGCGAATCTTGGCGCTGAGCTGGTAAAACAAGGTGATAACATTCTTACTCATTGTAATACCGGTGCGTTGGCAACGGCGGGGATTGGCACCGCCCTAGGTGTGATCCATCAAGCCCATGCAGCAGGTAAAGACATTCATGTCTGGGTGGATGAAACCCGTCCTTTACTGCAAGGTGGCCGACTAACCGCTTATGAATTGGCCTGTTGGGATATACCGTATACGCTGATTTGCGACAATATGGCGGCAAGTCTAATGGCGGCAGGCAAGGTCGATAAAATCTTTGTTGGTGCAGACAGAATTGCAGCTAACGGCGACTTTGCCAATAAAGTGGGCACTTATAACCTCGCGGTGTTGGCCAAACATCACAACATTCCCTTTTATGTGGTGGCACCCGTTACCACGTTGGATGTGGTTTGCCCCAATGGTAAAGCGATTCCAATTGAAGAACGCAACCCGCTAGAAGTAACCGGAGTCAGTGGCAGTTTTGGTAGTTGCCAGTGGGCGCCGCAAAACGCCAAGGTGTTTAATCCTGCTTTTGATGTCACACCGGCTGAACTAGTGATGGGTTGGGTGCTTGATACCGGTGTGTATGATCAACACGCGGTAGCACAAGGTGCCTTGTTGCACGTGTCATAATTGCCAAGCTATGTATCTCGTTGGCAGTTCTTGTTGTGCTGCCAATTGAACCTCTAATTCAACCTCTAACCTTGCTACTAGCCAGCAAAATTATCACCTAACTACTACGCAGACATTTACCTTTACACTTTACCGTTTGTTTATCCTAATTAATTTGATACCGTGATGAGCTTTAAAATATGAGCACATCTTCAATATGTAGCCCGACTTAACGTCAAGCAGATAGCTGTATTGAGTTCGTCATGCTCAAAATTAAGGATCAATAATCCATATGGCAGTGTGTAGGTTATTTTCTCCGTACAGGGTGTGCGCACTATGTTAGCAGATAAAACTAGGCAACCGGGGTTAGATTTTCTGCGTGCCTTTGCCATTATTTGGGTCATGCTTTTTCATACTGGTACGTTACGGATAGAGATGCCCATAGCCGTTTTTTCTAATTTAGGTTGGATGGGAGTTGACCTATTTTTTGTGCTGAGTGGTTTTTTGATAGCACGCCAGCTTTTTCGTTTTGTCGCTACCGGCCAGTCGATTTCATTGTCGCAATTTTATCTGAGTCGGGCGCTGCGAATTTTACCCGCATTCTTAGTTGTGTTGGGGTGCTATTTTGTCTTTCCTGCTATCCAAGAAGGGAGAGGATTGCCCGCTCTGTGGCAGTTTTTTACTTTTACCGTCAATTTGTTTGTCGATCTCAGCACAAACACGTTTTCGCATGTTTGGTCACTTTGTGTAGAAGAGCATTTCTATCTCGTCTTTCCATTACTTGCCATGTTGTTGCGAGGCAAACATCTGGCAACCAAAGTCATAGTAGTCTGTTTAGTGATAATGATTGCTGGTGCCTTTTTGCGTTCGCAGTTATGGCATGCAGACTGGGTATTTCCTTTTGGCAAACACTATATGATGTATCTCTACTACCCAACATACTCGCGTTTAGACGGGCTAGTTGCGGGTGTTATGCTTGCCGCGCTTGCGGTGTTTATGCCTAAGGTTTGGTCAAAAGTTCAGGCGCATAACCATTGGGTGATGGGCGTGGGGCTTGTGGGGATGAGTGTCTCCATTTGGTTATTCCAAGACAGGTTAAGTTTTATTGCAACGGTGCTTGGCTTTCCGATATTGGCGATAAGTTTTGCCTTTATCGTCGCAGCGGCATCGAGTGCCGCTAACGTACTTGGACCACGTATAATCCCAGTAGTGAGCTTTATTGCTGCGATTTCGTATAGCTTATACTTGACGCACAAGGCCGTGTTTTTTGTAGTTAAGACGCATCTAAACGATTGGGCAACCATTCATCCTGTGGTGGCCTTTGCAATCTATAGTGGTGCTGCGCTGGTTGTCGCTTCCCTACTTTATTTTGCGATTGAGCGGCCATTTTTGCGGTTGCGTTCACGTTTCTTTCAGCCCACAGAAGCTGCTTTAGTCAACCAAAATACCCAAACCGCAAGCTAATTGCTATGACAGCGCTTTATTTCTTTAATCAAAGCTTTTGCTAATAGGGTCGCGGAGTGGTTTTTCGAGGTGATCAACATTACTGGAATTTGGTAGGAATATTGCTCTGGGGAAATCGCTTTAAATAAGCCCTTATCCACCCAATAGCTGGCGTAGTGCTCTGGCAAATAACCGATAAATTGGCCGGATAAAATCAAATGCGCGATGCCTTCATCGTGATAAGCGATGGCGGAGTTTTGGTAGTTCAAGCCATCATTACGGATCTCTTTGTCGCGCATGTAGTTACTGGTGATAACCTCGGCACTTTTGAGTAGTTGTTTGGTTTTTTCAGGATCCGCCGTAAATAACGGGTGGTCTTTGCCACAATATAAGTAGTTAATTTCGTTATACAGTGGAAAGTAGTCCAAACCGCGTAGTTGATGACGGCTCACCCCAAGCCCAATCAAAGAGCGTCCGTTAACCACCGAGGTTTCCACTTCGCGCGCTTCACAGACGTTGATATCAAACTGAATTTGATCGCTTTTGGTTTTGAGTGCAGCAATCGCGCGGGCTACGCCACAGCGAGGATCACTGACCATAGTATCAATGACGGAAATGGTCACGCGCCCCGAGAGCTTTTGTTTCGAGTTAGCCACCGTATTGGCAAAGGCCTCACATTGCTGCAAGAGTTCAAGCGAGGCTTGATAGGTCACGCGGCCTGATTCGGTGATTTCAAAGCCACTGCGCCCACGTTTACAGAGCTTAAGCCCAAGGCGAACTTCTAAATCCGATAAATGCGAACTAATGGTCGAGCGGCCGATATTGAGACGAGTCTCGGCTGCGGACAAACCACCACATTCCACAATAGCGACAAAAATACGTAACAAGCGCAGGTCAACGTCATGAACTTGCATGGCAAACTCCCGAACTTTTAGTTCGATAAAATCGGAATGAATGCCGATTATTATGCATTTATAAAACTACAGCAGCAAGCTAGCATGACGAGCATAATCAACCTCATTGTAGGTTTAGGTCACTGTTGCATGGGTAAGTGCCGTGCCTCATTCAATACAACAGTGCGAATAAGAACAGCAAGTTAGGAGTTTCGAATGCAGTTTAATTATGGTGTTGACCAACTCGACTTAGATATCGTGAACGGTATCGCAGAAGGTCGTATTGAGGCCGTATTGTGCCAAGCCGCGATTGATAAAATTAATAATAGCCGTCGCAACGTGGACGTTATGGCCAATTCTGACAAAGCCATTTACGGTATTAACACGGGATTTGGCCCGCTGTGCGATACGCAAATTTCACCGGCTGAAACGCACCTGTTGCAAAAGAACCTTCTGATCACGCACGCCGTGGGTGTGGGTGAGCCGATTGCAAAATCGATTTCAAAACTGATGTTGATCACCAAAGTACATGCTCTCAGCCAAGGCTTTTCGGGTATTCGTCTGGAAGTGGTTGAGCGTATGCTTAAGTTTATCGAGCTGGACTTAATTCCTGTCGTGCCAGAGCAAGGCTCAGTGGGTGCATCGGGCGACCTGGCGCCGCTGTCACACTTATTTTTGCCATTAATTGGTGAAGGTGAGTTTTGGCAAGGTAATGGAAGCGTGTCTGCTGCAGAGGCGCTACGTGAACACGGGTTAGAGGCACTTGAGCTGCATGCCAAAGAAGGCCTAGCGCTTATCAATGGTACCCAGTTTATTTTGTCGCATGCCATTACTGCACTAACAAAAATGCGTTATTTGTTAGACCTTGCGGATCTTGCGGGTGCGATGAGTATCGAGGGCATGCAAGGCAGCCAATCACCGTTTAGAGCAGAGCTGCACGAAATTCGTGCCTTCAAAGGCAACGTAGAAGTAGCGGCGCGCATGCGTAGGTTCTTCACAGGCTCTCAAAACATGGCGTCGCATACCAATTGCGCGCGTGTGCAAGATCCGTATTCACTGCGCTGCATTCCACAAGTGCACGGTGCATCACGCAACGCCTTCTATCACTTAAAAGAACTGGCTGAAATCGAAATGAACTCAGTCACGGATAACCCGATTGTGATAAGCGCAGAAGAAGCGATTTCAGGCGGTGGCTTCCACGGTCAACCATTGGCAATGGTGCTGGATTATGCGTCGATTGCCGCAGCAGAGCTGGGTAATATTTCTGACCGTCGTTGTTATTTATTGCTTGAAGGTTTGCACGGTTTACCACGCTTACTGACTACTGCGGGTGGTTTAAACTCGGGCATGATGATCCCGCAATACGTGACAGCGGCATTAGTTACTGAGAACAAATCACTGTGTTTCCCGCCATCAGCGGACAGCGTACCGACGTCTATGGGTCAAGAAGATCACGTGTCGATGGGCAGTATCTCGGGTCGTAAACTGAACCAGATTTTAGGTAACCTAGAAAAAATCTTCGCGATTGAATTGATGTATGCTGCGCAAGCGATTGATTTCCGTCGTCCAAACACGTGTTCAGCGATCATCGAAGAAAACTTTGCCATTATCCGTGAAAAAGTCGCCAAACTCGAAGAAGACAGACTACTTAAGCCAGACATCGATGCGATGGTGAAGTTAGTGAAATCTCAAGCGTTTAAAGTTAACTAAGGGAGCGAAGTGATGACGTTTCAAGACATAATCAAGCAAGGTATTCCAAGCGAATTACCGGCTGCAAAACCTTATCCTGCGGATGCTAACCGTGCACCAAAGCGCAAAGACATTCTAACGCCTGCGGAAAAGCAACTGGCTATTCGTAATGCGCTACGTTACTTCCCGAAAGAATGGCACCAAGAATTAGCGGCCGAGTTTGCACAAGAGCTGAAAGATTTTGGCCGCATCTACATGTATCGCTTTAAACCGAACTACGACCTTAAAGCGCGCTCAATTGCGGATTACCCTGCAAAATGCCAACAAGCCGCAGCTATTATGTTGATGGTGGACAACAACCTTGATCCGGCGGTAGCACAGCATCCAGAAGAGCTTATCACTTACGGTGGTAACGGCGCAGTTTTCCAAAACTGGGCGCAATATTTATTGACCATGAAATACCTCAGCGAAATGGAAGAAGACCAAACGCTACACATGTATTCAGGTCACCCTATGGGTCTGTTCCCGTCATCAAAAGACGCGCCGCGCGTGGTGGTGACTAACGGTATGATGATCCCGAATTACTCTAAACCCGATGATTGGGAGCGTTTTAACGCACTCGGTGTAACCCAATACGGGCAAATGACAGCGGGTTCGTTTATGTACATTGGCCCGCAAGGCATTGTACACGGAACGACTATTACCGTGATGAACGCCTTCCGTAAAGTGCTTGCTAAAGGCGAAAGCCCGAAAGGTAAGATTTTCCTAACGGCCGGCCTTGGTGGGATGAGTGGTGCGCAGCCTAAAGCAGGTAATATCGCAAACTGTATTACCGTCTGTGCGGAAGTGAATCCAAAAGCGGCGACTAAGCGTCACCAACAAGGTTGGGTGGACGAGCTTATCGACAACATGGATGCCTTGATTGCGCGTGTACAAACCGCACAAGCAAACGAAGAAGTGGTCTCGATTGCCTACATTGGTAACGTGGTCGATGTATGGGAAGCCTTCTATGAGCACAATATTTTTGTGCATTTAGGATCAGACCAAACGTCACTACACAACCCGTGGTCGGGCGGCTACTACCCAGTGGATATTAGCTACGAAGAATCGAACCGTTTGATCCGCGAAGAACCAGAGGTGTTCAAACAAAAAGTACAAGCGACCTTGAAGCGTCACGCCGATGCGGTGAACAAGCACACAGCGCGCGGCACCTACTTCTTTGACTACGGCAATGCGTTTTTGTTAGAAGCCTCGCGTGCCGGCGGTGATGTGATGGCCGAAAACGGTATTGATTTCAAATACCCGTCTTATGTACAAGACATCTTAGGCCCAATGTGTTTTGACTATGGTTTTGGTCCATTCCGCTGGGTGTGTACTTCGGGTAAACCAGAAGACTTAGACAAGACGGATGCAATTGCCGCAGAGGTGCTGAACAACATCATGGCCGAGTCGCCAGAAGAAATTCAGCAGCAGATGCAAGACAACATCACGTGGATCAAAGACGCCAAGCAGAACAAGCTGGTGGTTGGCTCTCAAGCGCGTATTTTGTACGCCGATGCGCAAGGCCGGATGGAAATCGCGAAAGCCTTTAATGACGCGATTGCGCGCGGTGAGATTGGCCCTGTGGTACTGGGTCGTGACCACCACGACGTGAGCGGCACGGATTCACCTTTCCGTGAAACCTCGAACATTTATGATGGCAGCCGCTTTACCGCCGATATGGCGATTCACAATGTGATTGGTGATGGTTTCCGTGGCGCGACGTGGGTGTCAATTCACAATGGTGGCGGAGTAGGTTGGGGCGAAGTGATCAACGGTGGCTTTGGTATGCTGCTTGACGGTAGCGCCGATGCCGAGCGTCGTTTGCAGTCGATGCTGTTATTTGATGTGAATAACGGGATCGCGCGTCGCAGCTGGGCGCGTAACGAAGAAGCTAATTTTGCGATTAAGCGCGAAATGGCTCGCACGCCAAAGCTGAAAGTGACGTTAGCAAACCGTGTTGACGACGAGATCATTAATAACTTGTCGTTTTAATTGAACGAGCAAGGTTAACCCTCTGGGTAATAAAATGGAGGCGGTTGCCTCCATTTTATTTTCGGCCCTAAACCACCTACTTCAGTAGGTGGTTATCATCAATTAGGCTTTGCCTGAAAGAAT
>NZ_JBHRSD010000035.1:0-47274 GCF_042643375.1 Pseudoalteromonas fenneropenaei | reverse complement strand
CATTCTGTCGGCGTGTTTATATGCACAATATCCTTATTTTTTGCATACAATGCCGCTAGCATTTTGCCTCTAAATACGCGCGAGAGTGCTTTGACTGGGTATAAGTAACGTTTCTTTACCACACACCACCTCCCTTGGCGTATCGACCCCGCCGGAATTAGACAGTGTAAATGGATATGCTGACTCAGAGTTTGCCCCCATGTATGTAACACACAGGTCATCCCCAATTGACCCTGTCCTTTCTTTGCGGCGAACTGGGTCAGTGTCGCCCAAGCAGCCTGAAATAAGCTTTGGTACACCAATGCTGGCTGATGTTGAGCCAGTGGATTCAGTTCATGAGGCAGCGTAAATACCAAGTGGAAGTAACGGCACGGCAATAGTCTTGCCTGTTGCTTCGCTATCCACTGCTGTGTCGCATAGCCCTGACAACGTGGACAATGCCTATCTCGACAACTGCACCCAATACGTTCAACCTCAGAGCAAGCTTCGCATTGCCACTCTTGATAACCCAGTTTACCCGTGCGACAAGATTGAATATGCTGACATGCTCTTATTTGCTGATAACTTATCGTATGGTGCTGTCGGTAGGATGCTAACCCCTCATGTAAAATATCGGCAATGTGGTACCCACTCACGGGGCTAACCAATTGGCCAGTAAATCCACACCACCATGCCCGAGTTCCGGCAGCCAATGCAGGTACGCCTCGGTGGTTTTTATGTTGTTATGCCCTAATTGATGTTGTAACTGGTGCAGCGGCATGCCTGCTTCAAGTTGATGAGTGGCATAGGCATGACGCAGTGCATGAGGGTGGTAGCGCGTCTCCAGTCCTATCGCTTTTGTGTGTCCTTCGCATAAAGCAAAGACAGCTGTATGGACTGCCATCAGTACGCAAATATTGCCAAACCAACGCAAACTGCGGTTATCGCGGCTTTTAATCAGCTGAAATTGGCAGGTAGCAAGGCGCCAAGAAGTTTGGTTGCAGCAAGCACCTCTAAGGCCAATGCCGATGCTTCTTATGCCTCTTACTATTCGTTTGTATTCTCAGCGCATACCGTGAGGTAGCGTAGGAAGAGTTAAGCCCTCTTAATCTTAAGAGGGCTTAAGCTGGTGCGTCACTCACTTATTGACAAGTTAACTCAGTAGCCGGGTGTACTTTGGCGTCAATATAAACCTCAGATACCGCAAAGCTTGCTTTATCGCCAGCACTTAATTGCAATAACGTCATCGCTCCTGCCATTGGGTTATTGTCACTTTGCAAACAGCGTAGTGGGATAGCCAAGGTTTGCCATTGCCCTTCGGGTTGAGAGAGCAACTGCTCGCGAATTGAAATGGCTTTACCACACTCTGCATCGCACAACGCGTTGAGCTGCACATCGGCAATCTCAGCGCTTTGGCGCGCAACCGATAGATACAATTTCGCATCGGCCGCCAGTTGACTGCGTAAATCCAGAGGGAAAGCTGCACGAATAGCAAAGCTGGCATTGCCTTGGCCGTTAAACTCTAAGCTGCGCGCGTCTTCTTGCACTTTGCGGTCTGCAGTTTTCACTGTTAAGTATTGTCCGCTTAGCGTACTTGACGCAATGCGTAAGGTACTATCGGCTTCTACCACTTCAGCCCAGTTTGGCGCTTTGATGTCGCCAAGCATGATATCTACCACTGCGGTTTCCGTAGTGAGTGTGCTTTGCTCAGACAAGTCACTGAGTTTAATCTTGTCTTTATCGTGACTTTGGTAGCTCAAGCCATAACCATAAGGTAGGAGTGGCTGGTAATCAGCATCAAAGCGATTAACTGTGGTTTGCTCTGGCGTTGCAGGCCACGAAAACGACAGCTTACCTTTAAAGTCATGCTGTACTTGACCATGCGCATCTTGTAACAACACATCAGCCACCGCACTCCCTTCAGAACCCGGTAACCACGCCGCGACAAACGCATCAGAGGCATTCAGCTCAGGGTTAACCCATAGCGGACGTCCAGAAATAAATACGGAAACCACTGGAATGCCTTGCTCTTTTAGCTTTTTCAGTAAAGCAAGGTCGCGCTTATTACCACGCTGGTATTCTAAATTGGCAATATCGCCGTTACCTTCTGCGTAAGGTTCTTCACCAAATACCACCACGGCAACATCAGGTTTTTGGCTATAATCACCCTCGGTGTTGAGTTCAATCTCTCCCCCTGCGGCTTTAACTTGTGCTGCGATACCATCGTAAATGCTCGTACCACCCGGAAAGTCATCGTTGCTGTTGCCAGTCCCTTGCCAAGTAATGCTCCAACCACCCGATTGCTTGCCAATATTGTCCGCAGCATCACCTGCCAATAAAATTCGCTGTTTAGGATTGAGCGGCAGTAAGGCTTGCTCATTTTTAAGCAGCACAAGGGATTCGCGCACCGCTTGTTTAGCCACTTCGCGATGTGCCTTGGCACCAATCACATCCGCACTCACTTGCAGTGCTCTTTGCGCTGGGCTTGGGGCTGTAAATAAACCCGCTCTTACTTTTACGCGCAAAATACGCGCCACCGCATCATCTAAGCGCGAAAGCGGAATTTCACCACTTTTAACTTGCGCTATGGTGTTCTCGAGTAATGGCTTCCATTCCGGGCCTGGCACCATAAACATATCAAGGCCCGCATTCATTGCTTGGGCGCAGCTTTCGTTACTGCAGCCCGGCACTTGACCATGACCATTCCAATCACCAACTACAAAGCCATCAAAGCCCATTTTGTTTTTTAGTACTTCTGTCAGCAAATAATGACTACCATGGGCTTTATTACCTTGCCAGCTGTTAAACGACGCCATGACAGTTTGGGCACCCGCTGCCAGCCCACCTACATAACCTTGGGCATGAATATTGAAAAGTTCCGCCTCGCTCGCGATGTTGTCACCTTGGTCATCGCCCCCCACAGTGCCACCATCACCGATAAAATGTTTCACTGTGCTTATGACTTTATCTTTGCTAAACAGATCTTGTTGCGGCTCGCCTTGTAAACCCATAACCATAGCTGCCGCATAGGCTCTGACCAATTCTGGGTCTTCCGAATAACCTTCATAAGTGCGCCCCCAACGGTCATCACGTACCGTTGCCACCGTTGGTGCAAACACCCAATCTATACCGGTAGCGCGCACTTCTCGTGCCGTGATAGCCCCAATTTGTTTGATCAGCTCAGCATTATGGGTTGCACCAAGGCCGATATTATGCGGGAAAATAGTCGCGCCAATTACATTATTGTGACCGTGTACGGCGTCGGTCCCCCAAATCGTAGGGATCGTTGTACCGTCTAAGGTATCGTCGATAGAAGCTTGATACATGGCCTCAGCCAATGCGACCCAATCGCTAATCGCGGCGTGTTTGTTGTCATTGGGAAATGCGCCGCCGCCATTAAGATAAGAGCCAAAACCGTAGCGTTGCATGTCTTCAACTGTAATTGAACGTATCTCGGGTTGAATAGTTTGTGCAACTTTTTGCTCTAAGGTCAGCTCTGCAAGCAGCGCCTGCACTTTGGCTTCAACTTGAGCATCAGTGGCAATTGCTGACTGAATATGTGGCCAGATTTCGTCTGGCTTTTTAGTCTGCGTTTCAACTTGCGGTTTACTACACGCGGCCAATAAAGACGATGCTACGGCTGCGGCCGCCAGGTTAAGTATAAAGCGATTTTTCTTCATTTTTTGTTCCCTAATTTAACCTGAAATTAAGCTGTAGTAGCCTGCTGACGACGAATATAACGGCCATAAAACGCGATATAAACGTAACATACTACTGGCACCAATAGAGAGAATTGAATGCCATAAAGATCAGCGAGTTGCCCTTGAACTAACGGAATAATCGCGCCGCCAACAATGGCTAAGCAAAGTAAGCCCGATGCCTGCGCAGTTTTAATGCCAAGGCCAGATACCGCCAAGCTGAAAATAGTTGGGAACATAATAGAGTTACACAAGCCAACCAGTAATAGCGCCCACATTGCTATGCTGCCCTGAGCAAAAACCGCAACCAAAATTAGCGCCACCGCAGCCACACCGTTAAATGCCAGCACTTTGGCCGCTGACACTTTTTGCATCACCATAGCGCCAATAAAACGCCCAACCATGGCACCGCCCCAATAGTAAGCAAGGTAACTCGCTGCTTGCGACTCACTGAGCGCGGCTATCTCGTCTAGCATTAAAAAGTTAACCATAAAACTGCCGATGGCCACTTCTGCGCCAACGTAACCAAATATCGCTAATACACCAAACAGTACTTGCGGTTCTTTTAAGGTTTGTAGAAATGATGCGGGCGAAGCGCTACTTGCTTCATGCGCAAGTTTAGGTAATTTCAGGCACTTAAACACCACTGCTAACACCACAAAACTTGCAGCGAGCATTAAGTAAGGTAATTGTACCGATGAGGCGTCTTCAACCCCAGCCGCCGCGGCTTTATCTAAAATCAGCAAAGCACCAAAAAATGGCGCAATCGTGGTGCCAAGCGAGTTAAACGCTTGGGTCATGGTTAAACGTGACGATGCAGTTTCCTTATCACCTAAGGTTGCCACATAGGGATTTGCTGACACTTGTAAAATGGTGATCCCCGCCGCTAACACAAATAGCGCGCCAAGAAACAAAGCATAAGTATGAATTTGTGCCGCCGGATAAAATAGCGCACAGCCAAGGCCTGCCACCAGCAAGCCAGTCACTATGCCATTTTGATAACCGATTTTTTCAATCAACTTACCAGCGGGTAACGAAACCAAAAAGTAGGCGCCAAAAAAGCAGAACTGCACCAACATCGCTTGGCTATATGAAAGCGCAAAGGTATCTTTTAAATGAGGGATTAAAATATCGTTTAAACAAGTAATAAAGCCCCATAAAAAAAATAAAGTGGTCAGCCACGCCAGTGCAACAGGCTGTCGCTGCCCCGCTTGCGTTTGTCCCTGTTCAATTAAGGTTATCGCCATATTGTTCTCCAACTTGGTTGTTTGTGTATCGCTTTAAAAGCAAAGTCATGGTCAATATAAGTTTTCCTTTGGCGTAATAGTAAAGCCTACTTAGGTTCTTCGCATGTCACTTGGCAGACCACCAAGCGCAGCGAAAATACCTGTTCATCTTATGTTTTACCTTGACCGATGCGTTGTTTGTTATGTAATCTAAATCAAAATGTAAGCGCTTTCATATCACTTTAAACTGTTATTGGAATGCATTTCAAGCATTTTTGTAACCGCTTACATTGCTGACTTTACGTGGAAGACTGATGACAAATACAACAACACTGACTCTAACGAAGGACTCTCGCATGCATAACGCCGATTTTATCTTCGGTGTTGCCACTGCCTCATTTCAAATTGAAGGCGCAGCCGACCAACGCTTACCCTGCATTTGGGATACCTTTTGCAGCACCCCCGGGAAAATCGCGGATGGTTCAGACGGTCTTACCGCTTGTGAGCACGTAAAATTCTGGCGCGATGATGTAGAGTTGATAGCGAGCTTAGGTGTTGACGCCTATCGTTTATCTATTTCTTGGCCGCGAGTCATCACCCAAAATGGCGAACTTAACGCCGAAGGGGTTAAGTTCTATTGCGACTTGCTTGATGCGTTAAATGCCAAAGGCATTAAACCTTTTGTGACCCTTTACCACTGGGATTTACCGGCGCATATTGAAGCCAATGGTGGCTGGTTAAATCGCCAGACTGCGTTTTTGTACGCAGATTATGTCGAAAAGATTGTCACTGCGTTTGGCGCGCGGGTTTATTCTTATGCCACCTTCAATGAGCCTTTTTGTAGCGCATTTTTAGGCTATGAGGCGGGTGTGCATGCACCGGGCTTAACTGGGCAAAAAAATGGCCGTCAGGCGGCACATCATATTTTGTTAGCACACGGCTTAGGCTTGCAAGTATTAAGACGCCTCTCGCCACATACCATTAATGGCATAGTGTTAAACTTTACCCCCTGCTACGCCAATAGCAGTGCTGAGGCGGATTTACGAGCCACGCAAGCCGCCGACGAATATCATAACTTATGGTATTTAATGCCAATCATGACTGGCCGTTATCCGTATGTGATGGCACAAATTCCAGAACAAAATCGACCACATATTGAAGCCGGTGACATGCAGCTTATTTCAGCACCGCTCGATTTTCTTGGTATTAACTTTTATACCCGCCGCTTTTACAGTGCACCAAACGAGCCTGATGCGCTCTTCCAAGAATTACCCCATCGCGCACCGCTAACAGATATTGGCTGGGAAATTTACCCGCAATCATTTACTAAGTTACTGACAGATTTACACCAGCGTTTTCAACTGCCACCTATTTACATTACCGAAAATGGCGCGGCAATGGCAGATGAATACGTCGCGGGTCAAGTTCATGATGTCGGGCGCTTAGCCTATTACCAAAGCCATATCGGCGCGGTTAACGACGCTATGGAGCAAGGCGTTGATGTACGCGGCTACTTTGCGTGGAGCTTGATGGACAACTTTGAATGGGCCGAAGGCTATTTAAAACGCTTTGGCATAGTGTATGTAGATTACCTCACGCAGCAACGCACAATTAAGTTGAGCGGCTTGGCTTATCGGGATATGTTAGCCGCACGCCGCAACAGCAATCTGTGCCAAAAATAACTTAAGTTGCAGGGCAACAAAAATGATAACGATAAAAGAAAAAATTGCCTATGGACTTGGCGACACCGCCAGTAACATCATTTTTCAAAGCGTAATGATGTTTTTAATGCTCTACTACACCGACATTATGGGGTTAAACCCTGCGGTGGTTGGCACTATGTTCTTGGTGGTGCGCGTTTTAGACGCCATTACCGACCCCTTGATGGGCGCATTGGCCGACAATACCAGAACCAAATATGGGCAGTTTCGCCCTTATTTGCTGTGGCTCGCGCTACCATTTGCAATAGTCAGCGTGCTCGCCTTTACAGTGCCAGATCTCTCGCCTGCCAATAAAGTCATTTATGCCTATGTGACTTACGGTTTATTGATGTTGGCCTACACCGCTATCAATATTCCTTACTGCGCGCTCGCAGGCGTACTTTCTAACGACCCTTCTGAACGGGTCAGCATTCAATCGTTTCGCTTTGTGTTTGGTATGCTAGGTGGCCTGATTGTCGCCAGTTTAACTTTGCCGCTCACCGAGTGGTTTGGTCAAGGTGATGCCGCCAAGGGCTATCAATTGGCGATGTTAGCCATGAGTACATTAGGTTTTGTGCTGTTTATTCTGTGCTTTTTAGGCACCAAAGAGCGCGTTGCTAGCCCTGAAAAGCAAGGCTTTAACCTCAAGCAATTTAAAGTCTTACTCGCAAACGACCAATGGCGCGTGCTCTGTGCTGCGGCCTTGTTTTTACTTTCTGGCCAAGTTTTACGGTTAACTTTAGCGGTATATTATGTGAAGTATTTTCTTGGCCGTGAAGACTTAGTCAGCCTCTTTATTACCCTCGGCGTGCTTGGCAGTATGTTTGGGTGTGCAGTCGCGCAGCCCTTAGCGGCACGTTTTTGTAAGGTAAAATTATATATTGGCCTGCAATTTAGCGCGGCTGTACTGTGCGCATTAAGTTACTTTATTCCCGCATCAGAAGTAGTATTAGCATTTGCCGCCTTTATTGTATGGAAGTTTTTAACTGACGCAGCAACGCCGCTACTCTGGGCGAAAATGGCTGATACCATTGATTATGGCGAAGCTATCTCGGGCGTACGCACCACTGGGCTGGTTTATTCTAGTGTGATATTTTTCATTAAACTCGGGATTGCCATAGGCGGAGCGTTAGCCGGGTGGTTTTTAGCCTACTTTGATTATCAAAGCGGCGCTGTGCAAACCACCGACACCATCCACGGCATAGTGCTGACTTTCACCTTGCTTTCTTCTATTGGTTCTTTATTGGTGGCTTGGGTAATGCGTTACTATCGCCTAAACAATAAAAAACTAGAGGAAATTCAAAGTACATTAACTTTTAAAGGTGAGCCACACGCGCTAACATAGCAGAGCGGCAATTTTGCCTGCAGGAATAATAAAGGTATTTCATGGCGACAATTTACGACGTTTCAGTAATGGCTGGGGTTTCACTCGCAACCGTTTCTCGCGTGATCAACAAAACCGGTAACGTGAGTGAGAAAACCACCCAAAAAGTAACGCAAGCCATGGAGCGCCTTGGTTATCGCCCCAATGCCATTGCCCAATCATTAGCCTCAAATCGCTCGAACAGTATTGGTATTTTAATTCCTGAATTGTGCGGCCCGTTTTTTGGCAACCTGATGGCAGGTGCTGAAAAACGCTTACGCGAAGCCAACAAGCATGCCATCATCACCGCAGGTCACAGTAAGGCTGAAACTGAAAAAGCCGGTATCGAGTTTTTATTAAGCCGAAACTGTGATGCTTTGATCTTACATATTGATGCGCTATCTGATCAGTATTTGGTCGATTTAGCCGCCCAAGGCAAGGAAATTGTCGTTATCAACCGATATGTTGAGCCGCTCAAGTCGCGCTGCATTTATC
Organism: Pseudoalteromonas fenneropenaei; assembly: GCF_042643375.1. NCBI lineage: Bacteria > Pseudomonadati > Pseudomonadota > Gammaproteobacteria > Alteromonadales > Pseudoalteromonadaceae > Pseudoalteromonas > Pseudoalteromonas fenneropenaei. The sequence goes on along the minus strand of NZ_JBHRSD010000035.1, from coordinate 38,813 downwards.
TTGATAATAAAACTGGCGGCTATCTAGCTACCAAAGCCATGTTAGACGCAGGCCATAGTAAAATTGCTTATATCAGTGGCCCGACTTGGAAAGAAGATGCCAATCAACGTTTAGCTGGACATCACCAAGCGTTACAAGAAGCCGGTATTGCCGACAACCCGCACCTTTACGTCACGGGCGATTTCAAACAAGAAAGTGGTACAGCAGGGTTACAAACCTTACTCGCGCGCGATAGCGATTTTACCGCCTTAGTTTGCGCCAATGACGAAATGGCTTCTGGTGCTATGGCCTATGCGCGTGACATCAAATTGGCGCTACCTGAGCAACTGTCCATTATTGGTTTCGATAATATCGTCTATTCCAGCTACCTTTACCCAAGCCTAGCGACGGTTGACTATCCAGTAGAAGAAATGGCAAAAATGGCTGCGGCACTGATTTTAAAAGAGGTCTACCAGCAAAAAGGGTTGCAGATCAATAACGAGTTTTATCCGTCTATCGTGATGCGCGACTCACTACAAAAACGGCCAAGTTAGTTGCAGTAAAAATGCGCATAGAAAATCGATCGCCAAATTCTGAGGCAGAAAGTCGTAACGCTCACTGCCTCATGCGCTCTTTAGAGTAATTGTTGCAAACAAGCAATAAGCTTATCGATATCGCTTTTTGTCACCCCTAAGTGCGTCACCAAGCGCATCTTCTCATAGCTTGGGCTCATAATAATGCCCTGCTCTCTAAGCTGCAGCGCTACGGCTTTAATATCAATATGCGGTGCAACATCAACAAACACAATATTGGTTTGTACTGGGTAGCGGCGGGTATCAAATCCCGGCAAAGTATTTAATTGCTCTGCCAAGTAAGCGGCGTTGTGGTGATCTTCTTGCAATCTTGCCACGTTATGCTCAAGCACATACTGACCTGCTACCGCCAAAATACCAGCTTGACGCATACCACCACCGAGCATTTTACGAATACGTCGTGCTTTGGCGATAAATTCACGATTGCCAAGTAGTAAAGACCCCACTGGCGCGCCAAGCCCTTTGGACAAACAAATGGTCATAGAATCAAAATGCTTGGCAATGGCTGTGATATCAACATTTAGTGCCACAGCCGCGTTATACACCCGCGCACCGTCTAGGTGCAAAATCAGTTGATGAGCATCACAAAACGCCCGCGCCTGTGCCATATAATCAAGGCTCAGCACTTTACCGCCTATGGTGTTTTCCAAACTGAGTAGTTTGGTTCGTGCATAGTGAAAATCATTGGGCTTAATAGCGGCGGCTAGCTTTTTAAAACATAAACTGCCGTCCGGCTCATTGTCGATTGGTTGAGGTTGCACCGAGCCAAGCACCGCAGCGCCGCCCGCTTCATAGCGATAGTTATGGGCATTTTGACCACATAAGTACTCGTCACCCCGTTCACAGTGGCTCATAATGGCCAATAAGTTAGCTTGTGTGCCCGAGGTGACAAACAAAGCTGCTTCAAAACCATGGCGCTCTGCCGCAAAAGCTTCTAGGTGATTAACGCTCGGATCGTCGCCATATACATCATCACCGACTTCTGCATTGGCCATTAAAGTACGCATCGCAGCGCTTGGTTTTGTTACGGTATCGGAGCGAAAATCTATCATGGATATCCCTTAGTTTGAGCAGTAAGACCACAACTTAACAAGCAGTCCTTCGGCATTCAATCAAGTTGAGATAAGTGGTTAGGCAATCACAATAATAGGGATATGGGTTTAGTCGGCAGATTTTCCAACCATGAGTGCTGTCGCTAAGCGCAAATCAATTATGGAAAATCTGCATTTTTCGGCAATCTGTCGGTGGCAGCTTACTGGTTAAAACGGCGACGCGCCGCAAAACCGACTAAACCAGCAAGTAACCAACCAAATAACGCACCACCTGATGACCCCCCATTGTCCACTGGCTTTTGAGTAATTAAAGTATTTGGCTTAGGATTTAGACCCTGAGCTGATTTTGGATCTTCATCAATTACCGTCACCGAGTAAATCACCACATGGTTTTCTTGTGCCGGTTTCACCGCAGTGTCTTTACACTGAGCATCAGTAAAATTCACCACAGGTACTTCACCACAACGACTTAACTTAGCAATTTTGTCGATAACCGTCATGCCTTCACCAATCACTTGACCAAACACAGTGAAACCACCATTTTGTAAATCTAAGTTAGCACTGTTATCAGTGAGGCTAATAAACCATTGACTAGTTGCACTGTTTACGTCACCTGGTTTTTTCGCCATGGCAATTGTGCCTTTTACATTCGATAATTTTGGCTCGTTTTCAACCGCAGGGAAAGTTGCAATCGCTTCTACTTCGGCTTTACCTTGGAAACTGTAACCACCACCTTGTACCACAAAATCACTCACTGCACGGTGGATAATCGACTCTTTGTAGCTTTCTTCACCAACGTATTTCAGGAAATTAGCGACCGTTTTTGGCGTTGTCTCATCATAAAGATTGACTTGGAAATTACCTTGCGAGGTTTGAAATTCAACGATTGTTGCTTGTGAGCCAAAGCTTGCTGAAAAAGCAGAGATAAGCGCAAGTTTAGTTAGTTTTCTCATTGTTAAAATACCCTGTAATTTTGAAAGATATAAATTGCAATAAACGACATAGTAAAGTGAACCACTGCCTCAGCTAAAAACTCGAGTACAATGCACAAACATTACACTTAGTCATTTGTTTTATTTGAATTTTATTTTTACAACTGCGAATGCCGAACCAGCCGTCGATGAAAAAATACTTGTTATTTACGGTTTTACGATGATTTAAGCGTATAAGGTTCTAAATAAGAGTTCTAGAGTTTAAAACAATTGATAACAAAAGGGATATCTTTTTGTAAACTACGCGTAGGAGAATATACGGGCTCGCTCTTATTGCAAGCAAATCGGAGGAATTGCTTAGCTTGCGGAGCGCTACAGTAGGGCTTGCCACCAGTTGAAAAACGCTTGTTCATACAAGGGAAAATGGTTTTCCATTAAAGCTTGGATGTGCTCAGCTGTGAGCGTAGTACAAGGTGTTTGCGCTTCGGCATGCAAGATGGCTTTAAGCGCGTTGCGTCCTTGAACATGAGTCATTAAAAACTGACTCCAAACCCGCGCGGAAAAATACAATTGGTCACGGCTTTGGGTCTCCCACTGCGCTTCTGAGCTGAGCATAACCGAGAACTCTAAGGGTTGTGTTTTATCGCTCAACACCTGCCCTTTACCAGCCAGTTTGATACTCGCAAGCATTTCAAAATACTCTGCTAAACCTTCGTTTAGCCACCTTGGCAACACGCCAACTAGGCGATAGTTATAAACATGGATTGCCTCGTGCACAGCAGTGGTTAAAGCCTGATGTACACTATTGTTCTCAACCAGCACAGTGTTACTATCGCCAAGGTAGAAACCTTGCGAGCCACGTGGATCAACACCCAGTCGCGACGCTAAGTCATCAAATGAAGTCGCATAATTTGGTGCGAACACCATATTGACGGTAAACCTGCGTCTAGCAGATAACGCAAAAGCGTTGCGATATTCGCTATAGCTTTGTGTCAGCAAGCTTTTTATTCGCGGCATGTGTTCTTCAAGCTCGGTGGGCAGATAGAGTTCAAGCGCAGCTAAATTAGACAATTGTCCATGGTATGGCGTCAGTTCATCACTGAGTTCTTGAAGCAGTTCTTCAACATACTGGATAGCATCAGGGTCATGGCGCTCTGCTGCACAAACCACCGCTGCAGGTTCGATAGGTTTAGTGGGTTCGTTGGCACGAGAATGTGTTGGTGGCATTACATCATTTTGCGTCGCAAATATTTTTGCCGCCACCTGCCGCGTTTGAATTCTGACTTCAGTTTCAAGAGGGCTGACTACATCATCAAATAGGTTACGCATCAATAGGAGCACTAAACTTATGAGCAAGATCACCCACAATAATCGCTGTTTCATCACGCCCACCTTACCACTTCGCGCCGCCCAAAATTGCTGCTGAAACACCAAACCTAATCATGATCCAACTTATCTTGCCGAGCGTTTAAATTGCATGGCTGGCTAAATAAGCAATTAACGCCTTGCGGGCATCTACTTTATCTTGTGATAACACTTTGATGCGAGGATTGTTGACCAAAAACGTTAAATTCGCATCTCCACGCTCAATCAAAAAGCTGGCTATTACTATTTTGTATTCTCGCTTCGCGTCTATATCTGCGCCATCGAGTTGCCATTGATTACCGCGTCGGCTGATATTCGCCATTTGCAAGTAGCCACCTGTACCTTTATTGCCAGCACCTGCATCCAAAGTTTGGATTAATAAATCACCGGGGATCTCTACTAAGCTATAGTCCCCGCCAAACGGTAAAATGCGTATCACATCATACTCGCTCAGTTCTCCTGCTGGTAATACATCATCAATACGAATACTGCCGGCATTGTAAATAGCCGCTTGCGCGTCTGGATACGCGAGCAGTTCACTTTGCGCGATTACTTGGGTGAGGTTAGTTACGCCGTTTCGCACATCCGCCTCCAAGCCGTTTAGATCCGTTTTGGTGGTAGCTATGACTTTGGTTGGTTCAAAACCTTGCGCCCGAAACGCGTCAAATGCTTTGTTTTGCCACGCCTTTGCTCGTGCGGCGATGACTTTATCTTCAGCAATTGCAGCGGTGACAAGCTTTAACTCTGAGTGGACTTTTAAGGTTTTGCGCTCAGTGTCAAACTGCAAATGGTGAATGTAAACAGAGCGCGCATTGGCATCTGCTTTAGCAACGGGAACGAAGTGCGCACCACGGCGAAAATACATATTTTCGTGCTCATGGCCACCTAGAATAAGGTCAACATCCAACTGGTTTGCAAATGCCAAGTCCGTTTCAATTTCTTGATGTGTTACCAACACCACAATATCAGCGCCTTGGTTTTTTACTTTCTCGATTGCTGCTTTTGTCTGAGCAAGTGGGTCAAGAATTTTTACAAAGTCTTTCGCCAGTGAAGGCAACACTACACCAATCAGCGCCACTTTCACTCCATCAACACTAAACACCACCTCGCCCTTTAGGTTTGCCAGAGGCTTATTCGTTTTGGGATCAAGTACGTTGCTGCTAAAAATGGTAAATTGCGCTTCTGCCAAACGCGCCAGTAGCGGCTCATAACCATTATCAAATTCATGATTACCTAAGGTCATAAAGTCCCAGCGCATGGCATTGAGCACATCAACCATTTGCTTACCCGCGAGTTTATCACCGTCTACGACTGCGGTACCAATGGCAGACGGGCTAAATAGGTCACCAGCGAGAATAGAAAAGGTATTGGGGTTGCGTTGTCGCAATTCCTTCATGATGGTTTCAACTCGAGCTAGGCCGCCAAATTTTCCGCCGTTAACCGGGGTCATTTCATAAACATCATTGGCGTGCAAAAACGTAATATCGACGTTTTTTGCCAATCCGAATGAAGAATAAAATGAAATTAGTGCGACAAGCAGGAGCTGTTTAATAGTATGAGGCATAAGCGATTCCTTCAGCTGTAATTTTATTTACTTTGGAAATCAGTGTAATCGCCTTTACCGAGATTGCACTGCATAAGTTTAACAAAATCACGCAGTGCCCTTAGGAAAGTAGAGAGGATATAGCTTACTCTTTAATGAACTTAACGTTGCTAAAACCCAACTTAGCGAAGTACTGATCGCGGAAGTTACGCACCGCCGCAGAGCCTTTTGAGGTCATCGCTACGGCTTGTTCCATTTTCACGTAATCACGAATATCAACGCCTTCAGCAGCTGCTATCGCTTCAAACATATCGTGATATTTGTCGTTGGCGAAGTTGATTTCTTTAGCTTTATTTTTAAACGTGTATTGAATTCTGCGTGCCATAAAATGCCCTACTGTAAATTTGCGGCGGTATTATAACGCCAATCGCCGACATCCGTGTAAAAATCTCTCTTCAGAGTACTCGAATTGGGCCACAAATCTCAGCTAAAACTATGATTAATGATAAATATTAAACAAATAGGTTTTCACAATCCCTCCGCTTGCATTACTATTTAACTACTCAATAACATCTAAACCCTGCCATGCGCTGCTTATCTATCTTATTTTGTTTGTGGTTTTGTTTGTCATTCAATGTGCAAGCGAAATTATTTGACCAAGGTATGCCCTACTTAGAGCATGTTGCTGCGGAGGTTAAACAATTAAGCGGTGCAATCACTGCCATAGCGCAAGATAAACAAGGGTTTATGTGGTTTGGCACGCAACATGGCTTAGTGCGCTTTGACGGTTATCAAATTCGCCATTATCACGCGTCGCAGTTAGACCCGAGATCGTTGCCTGGCAACTTTGTTATCAGCCTGCATGTAACTGCGGACGGGCAGCTGTGGCTTGGTACACGCGGCAACGGCGCGGCACTTTATAACCCTAAAACAGATGACTTCACCCGTTTTGTGCATAACGCTGCAGAGCCGCAATCGCTTGCCAATAACCGTATTTCAGCGATTGTGAGCGATACCCTTGGCCAAATTTGGCTAGCCACAGACAGCGGTCTCGACAAATTTGAGCCTGCAACCCAGAGCTTTATCCATTTCACCGTCGAAAATGCCAGCGGCCTTAACGACAATCGCATTCGCTCTTTATTACTGAGCCGTGATGGCAGTTTATGGGTTGGCAGTTATAAAGGACTCAATACACTGCGTAAAGGCAATTCAAGGTTTCAATCCATACTAAGTCAGCCTGACGAGCCATTTCACGACCATGTGGTCTTCAAATTATTTGAAGCCCGTGACCATAGCCTCTGGTTTGCAACACCCCGCCGTGGGGCAGTAAAGCTTAACTTAACCACTTCGCAGTTTACCCGTATCGCCCCTGATTCCGAAAAACCTTATCAACTGAGTGACCCTTGGGTAACCGCGATTGCTGAGCCGATTACCGGCGAAGTATGGCTTGGCACTGAAGGTGGCGGTGTTGCCATTGTGGAAGGCCAATCAGCGCAAATAAAACAAATCCTGCGCCCTGCCAAGGGTATTCCCGGCACATTAAGGCACGATGATATTGGCAGTTTTTTTGTTGATAAAGCAGGCCTTTTATGGATTGGTACGTGGGGCGCTGGTATCAATCGTTACAACCCAAGCAATCAAGCCATTCGCACGCTCCGTGCGCTAACAGATAAACCGGAAACCTTATCCAGTAGCCAAATTTTCAGTATTCTAGAAACCCAAGACCACGCAGTGTGGCTGGCAACGCAAAGCAATGGTATAGATATTTTTGACCCAAAGCTTGGGCGTTTAACTACCCTTTCAGCTTTTCCCGGTCAAGCCAATGCGCTGCAAGAAACCAGTATTCGCGCCCTAGCACAAACTCGCGATGGCACCATTTGGGCAGGTGGCGCACAAACTGGGTTATATCAATATCGCCAAGCACAACAAGATTTTAAGTTATTTACCAGTAAAGATGGTTTGGTCAATGATCAAATCCGACGGCTAAAAAGCGTGGGGAATGACCTTTGGATAGCCACCTTCCGTGGCCTGAGCAAGTGGCAAGCAAGCAGTCAAACTTTCCTGACTCCACGGTTAGAGAATCAGCAAAGCTTTGGCAAACCTGTGCTTGCCATGGCACCCAGTGAGCAAGGTGCGCTGTGGTTTGGTAGTACCGATGGGCTCTACCTAGTAAGTTTTGATGGCAACACAATTTATCCGCAGCGTATCGCCAATTTTCCCGAAGGGCTGCAAGTTAACGACTTGCTGTTTGCAACAGACAAACGTTTATTTGCCTCCACCAGTGAAGGCATTTATCGCATTGAATTAGACAGCGCAGGGAAGCCCATTGCTGCGCAGTTGGTCAACACTTTGCTTGCCGTACCAAAGCAAGATTTAGGCGCCAACATGTTGCTGGATGATCAAGGCCGCCTTTGGACCGCAATTAATGTTATTGACCTTGACAACAATAGCATTCAGCCTTTGGCTAAACCGCAAGGTGTTGATGTAGGTGTCGCCTGGGATGGTGCCCATGCCAAACTACATGATGGCACTTTGCTATTTGGCGGTAATGAAGGTTTGCTGATGATTGCCCCTAGCCTCTATCAAACATGGCAATATCAACCCCAAGTAATGTTAAGCGCAGTGTTAATTGACGAGCACAGCAGCGACCCATCTTTTGCGCAATTCGTTTTACCACCTGAACAACGTAAGTTTTCGGTAGCGGTAGCAAGTAGTGATTATTCCAACCCAGATACCACCTTATTTCACTATCGTTTGCGCGGCTACGACGACAACTGGTACACCTTAACCGCACAGAACCGCATTATTACATATACCAATTTGAAGCCCGGCGAGTATGAACTGCAAATTCAAGCCAGTGATGCAAATGGTATCTGGTACGACAATCAAAGGTCGCTCTTCATTAGCAAATTACCTGCATGGCAACAAACATCTTGGTTTCATGGCCTAGCTGTGCTGGCACTACTCGGTTTGTTGTATTTTATTTATCGCTTACGAGTACGACATATAAATCATAATGCCCGTATTTTAAAAGACTTAGTTGCCGAACAAACCAAAACGCTGAGCGAACAAAACCAACAGCTGCAATTGGCATTGCAAGCGGTTGAAAATGCTGCACGTACCGATCCACTAACGCAACTTCGCAACCGTCGTTACTTACAAGACGTTATCGCGGCTGATATTGCCCAAACCTTGCGCTTACAGCAAACAGCGCAAAATAATGCTGACCTAGTGTTTTTTATCATCGATATTGATTATTTTAAGCAAGTTAACGACCAATACGGCCATAGCGCAGGTGACGAACTGTTAAAACAATTCGCGCAAGTGCTGACTCAGTGTTTTCGTAGTAGCGATATTCTAGTTCGCTGGGGGGCGAAGAGTTTTTAGCTGTATCACGCTTTACCGACCGCAACCAAGCACCCAATATCGCCGAGCGGATCTGCCGTGCAGTTGCAAATACGCCTTATCAAGTATCAAGCACGGTCACGCTACAAAAAACCTGCTCGGTCGGCTTCGCTGCACTGCCGTTTACACCTAACGAGCAAACACAACTCGGCTGGGAGCAAATCATTAAACTGGCTGATATCGCCTTATACCAAGCCAAACAAAGCGGCCGTAATACTTGGTTTGGCATTGAGGCGGGTCATACTTACAAACAAGATAGTGTTTCACATGAAATCAATAACCCCAAACAAGCCATTCTGAATGGGGTCATAAAGTGGGTAGAACGTAGTTAGTTGTTTGCTAAATTAAGGTTCAATCACGACATCTATAGCGTGAACCTTTCCTGAGCTTTTGCTAATTTCTGTTCTGAATTTTACTAATTGCCCTACTTCTATTTTGTCTGGTGAAGAATTAATATTTTGAGGCACAAAATAGTAATCCTTGCAATTATTGTCCAATGTATGGATAAACCCTTTGCTTATGCTTCCTTCTTGATCATGTTGCAAAGATTTTATTTTAGACTCCAAATATTCTATATCGTTAAATCGCAGCTCAATTGCGCACAAGGTGCCCTCTTCATTGGGACGGATTTGAAAAGACGCAATGTTACCTAATTTGATTTTATCGCTATCTTTTTGCTCGAAATCTCTTCTAGAAAAGTAATAATCTTTCGCGCCTTCAAACGATTTTAAATGGCCAAAACCGCGTTCTTCATTCCAGTATTTGATAACTGAACTCACTCGTTTTTCATGGAAACTATTTTCTTCACAGACTCTCAGAACAAGTTGAGTTAAATCGTCTTGATTAAAGCTCGATAGATAATCTACCCTATTAAATTCACAGATTGGTATCGGCGTTGCCAGACGAGGGGATGATTGTGTACCACGGCTCAATGTGAAAGCATTTTCTCGCTGTTTCCTAACTAATGGATGTCCGCTTGAGAGCTTCATTGAGAACAAATCAGTAAACCGCCGGGGACCCACTCCTGTGTAGGGTTTAAAGTAAACACGATGATTTTCGGTTTCTCCATTTTTATATTGTTCTAAAAAATGGTTGGCCATCATCCTTATTATATGTTCTTTACTTTGCCCTCCAAGCGCTACCGCATCAGGGTCATAAATAGCGTCCAAGTGCAATGTGTTGGCCCGACTTTTAGGATATGGCTCAATATACATCACCTCTTGTATGCCGCTAGAAATAATGTGTTTAGCACAATTGTGACAAGGATAGGTGGTACAGTACATAACCGTTTCATGTACCGAAATACCATTTTTAGCAGCGGAGGTAATCGCTGACATCTCGGCATGGACGACTCGACCAAATTCAGTGATATCGTTAAGGGACGTATTTTGTAACGCGTGAAGTACTTTCTTTTCCACTGTCTCCTCATCTACAAGAGCACCTGCCTCTTGCAATGAGTACATAATTTCGTCAAATATCTCGTTTTTGACTTTTGCGTTTGCGTCATAGCCCTGAACGAAATCACGGTTGTCTTTTTTGCTTTCTCTGATTGCTTTAATGCCATCAGTTGTGTGTTCTACATAGGGTGCTGTAGCCCAATATTGACCGCCAAATGCTTTGGGTACTTCATTAACCCCAAAGGCAACAATATCTTTTTGCTTATTAGTTATGGCTGCGCCAACTTGTCTAGATAAATCGGCAGAACGTAAAGAATACATGTAAGCCATAAACATACTATGTTCGTCTGCGGTCGGCGTTACGTAAGGCGCTGCGAATATAAGATCTGCGATACGAGTAAACTCAGAATTCTTTCCAGTTTCGTTTTCAATGACACCAAGATTCAGGAAAAAATCACATAATTGATAAGCTTTACCTGTTTCATTATTGAATTTGCTACTGCCCACCCGATGTTCGAAGTCTTCGTAAATCTCCCTTATCGCATAAAACAATGCGCTTTCATTATCTACAGGGGTAAGCTCGGGATTACGACTGTCGAACTTAAATTTAATTCGATTAAATAGTGAATCCGTCACACCAATGCAATAAAACGACTGGTCAAATATTTTTCTCAGCACTTCGATTTCAGCAGGGTGTTTTATTCCATCTACTAAGTAGATCTTTCGACCTGAGTTCATTGAGGCTCTTAGTTTATCCATTTGCTCAAGCAGTAATAGCGCATAGAACTCTGCTCCCTTCTTGTCGTTTCCTAATATTTCAGCAAATCGTTGCCTGTGTTTAGGCATACGGGACATTGCGGATTCGACATAAGCTCTCTTATCTGAGGGCGATTTTTGTCCTAAAAAAGCATCGGGTAACGTCGCTATATTTATGACTTCAACGCAACAAGCATATTCTTCAAATACAGAGGTTAGTTTTTCCTTAACAAGTTCAATGTCTACACCTATCGGCGAAACTAAACCTATAACTAATGCAAATTCATTTGTGATTGCCATACTTTATAATCCTTTTAACTCACTTTCTGTATACTCCCACGTAACCGCCAACAAACGCAACAAAATGAAAACGAAAAATTAACAACGTTGATTTATCTCACTTAAAGCAAAGTATTCAGCCCAAAAGTATTGACATCAAACATTGATGCTTCATTTTGTGTATCGAGAAGTCACTTTTCCATTTGGCTGCACATCATGCATATAAAAACTAGATTTAGCTTCGTTCTTTGTTTGTTGATTAGTTTGGTCGTTGCTTTTACTTGCACTGCTTCAAACACTCTTTTAATTTTGGATGCAGAATCTTGGATGAACGAAGAGAACTTTCAATCCGATCAAGCTAAAGCTGCAAGGCAGATCTTAAATGCTTATGAAGGTGAATTGGATATTCAAATTGTGCCGAGAAATCGCGCGCGGCAAATGTTGGAAACGCACCCTACCGCATGCTCACCTTGGGTGCTAAAAAATGCCGCACGTGAACAGCTCTACAATTTTAGTTTACCCTATATGTTGGAGTCGAGCCTTAAGCTACTAGTTGCCAATGAGTCCCCGTGGGGGAAAAAATTACTACAGCGTGAGCAAGACACAGACACCCTGCTTTCATTACAACAACTATTGACCTCTAACACGCCGCCGGTACTCGGTATAGAAACGGGGCGCAGTTATGGCGACTCCGCTGATAAAGTAATCAAACCACTTATTGGCAGCAAAGTCATTTATCAACGGACCAGTTCAACAGACAATTTGGCGCCGCTCATGCCTATGCTGCACCACGGCTATATCGATTTGATGATAGAGTATGACAAAATCCGCGAAGACAAAAAGCACCTTTTCTCGTATTTAGCGTTTAAAGAGACCGAACCTTTTCAACTGGTTTATTTTGCATGTTCTAAGTCTTTGCAAATCGGGCCACTGCTGAATAAGTTGAATGATGCAATAAAAAAACTTAGCGCCGAACGGCGTTATCAGACCTTGATTTTAGAACATTTACCTACCGAAGAGCGCGATGCTGCGTTTCGCTACTGGCAACAACATTTGCTCCCAGCGCCTAGCACATCCACTGTGCTAAAGCAGGATTAAAGTGCTAAATCTGCAACGGTGCGCGACACATTTGCCGCACCTTGCTGGATCTCTTCCATAACATCCGACACAGCTTGAATTTGCACTAACCCTTGCTCCGTTGTATTTGAAACTAAGGTCATGATTTTTTTAACCTGATCTGTCAGTGCTTGATTTTCGCAAACCACAGTATTGATCTCACCAGTCGATTGACTGGTTCTAGCGGCAAGGCTACGCACCTCATCAGCAACCACAGCGAAACCGCGTCCTTGTTCTCCAGCTCTGGCCGCTTCAATAGCCGCGTTTAAGGCCAACAGGTTGGTCTGCTCGGCAATAGCTGTAATCGTCGACACAATTGCAGTGATATGTTTAGATTGTTCATTCAAAGAGCTAATTGCCTGCATGGCTTCCTTAACCTGTGTAAAGATCTGTCCAGTGGTATCCACGGTTGTTGCAAGCTTTTCAACACCAGCTGTGGCGATTTTTTCCGTATCAAGCGAAGCATTGTGAGCAAGTTGGGCGGCTTGGAGCACTCGTTGTTCGCGCTTCACGGTTTCGGTAATATTGGCTGCAAACTTAATAACTTTCACTACTTTGCCGTGGTTATCTAGGATAGGATTGTAAGACGCCTCTATCCAGATCTCATTGCCCTTGGCGTCCAAACGCAAGAAACGTCCAGTTTTGAATTGGCCTTGACTTAACTGACTCCAAAAATGGGGGTTTTCACGGTAAAACTGCTCTGTGCAGAGCATACGATGATGCTGTCCACGTAGCTGTTCAACGCGATAACCCACCGCCTGACAAAAATTATCATTGGCGTGTAGTATAGTACCATCGGGTGAAAACTCGATAATCGCAGTTGACGCTTCTAGGGCTTTAAACACCGATAATTGATCTTGCAGTGCCTGTTTTTCATGACTGATGTCGGACGCAATTTTGACCACTTTGACCACTTTTCCCTGATGTTTTACTGGAAAATAAGAAGCATCTAGCCAAATCATCTGACCATTTTTGTTGACCCGCTCAAATTGACCAACATGTGGCTGTCCTTGGGCCAATTGGCGCCAAAAGGCCTCATAATGGCTGCTATTGGCATAGTCAGCGTGGCAAAAAATTCGATGTTTTTTGCCGATAATTTCCTGACGCTCATAACCTACCACACTCAAAAAAATATCATTGGCCGCGATAATAGTCCCATCGGGTTTAAATTCTATTTTCGCGACAGATTCATCAATGGCATTTTGCATAGCTTCAAGTTCCGCTATGCGCCCCGTTAAATTCACTATTTGTTGCTTGAACCGATTAAAAATCATTAAATTACCCTTTAAGTCTTACCTCATAGCGAAGGCGTATTCGGCGCTATCATTAAGTTCAATAACGCGCTAACCGCAGCAGCCCTATACAAACTTCTTAGTTATTTTCGTAGTTAGGTTCTCTTATACGCAATAAGTTATTTTTAGATGATAATTTTAACCGGATTATTTATTTAATTGCGAACATCCATCGGATAAAAGTGGGAGATTGTCGAAAACGAGCAATAATGCAGATAGTGAATGAGGCAGCAGACCAGCCTCTTTTTGGCATCACTAAGTGTTATTTTAGTAACGAATTAGTAACGAAAAAAGCCGCGGCACAAGGCACTGCGGCTTTAACAACCAGAATAGGTAGTTATAGTGCTTTTTCAAGCTCTGGCAATACTTCGAATAAGTCTGCCACTAAACCATAATCAGCAACTTGGAAAATCGGCGCATCTGGATCTTTATTGATTGCGACGATGACTTTTGAGTCCTTCATCCCGGCCAAATGCTGGATGGCACCGCTAATCCCAACCGCAATATACAGATTTGGCGCAACGATTTTACCCGTTTGACCCACTTGCATATCATTAGGTACGAAACCAGCATCAACCGCTGCCCGTGACGCGCCAATCGCAGCACCTAGCTTGTCGGCAATGCCATTTAAAAGCGCAAAGTTTTCGCCATTTTGCATCCCACGACCACCAGAGATAACCACAGGTGCTGCGGTCAATTCTGGGCGCTCTGATTTGGTTTGCTCAATACTGACAAACTCAGCATAGCTATTTGCCGTACCAAGATTAATCGCATTAATCGCACAAGCTGCTTGTGAACCCTGCGCATCAAATGCACTGGCACGTACAGTAAGCACTTTAACCGTTTCGTTACTTTGTACCGTCGCAATCGCGTTACCGGCGTAAATTGGCCGCTTAAAGGTATTGGCGTCAACTACCGCAATCACTTCAGAGATCTGTGACTTGTCTAAAAGCGCTGCAACGCGCGGTAAGAGGTTTTTACCTGTGGTTGAGGCACTGGTTAAAATATGGCTATAACCTGCCGCTAGCTCAACAACTAGATCTGCTGTATTTTCCGCCAATTGCGTCGCGAATACTGGATTATCTGCAACTACAACTTGCTGCACCCCAGCAATTTGCGCCGCACTGTCGGCAACTGCAGCAACATTGTGACCTGCTACAAGTACGGTAATATCGGCACCAATTTTTGTTGCAGCATGAACAACTCTAGCGTTTTCCGGCTTTAATGTGCCGTTATCGTGGTCGGCAATAACTAAAATCTTCATGAAATCACCTTTGCTTCGTTCTTAAGTTTATTCACCAACTCGGCAACGCTTTCCACCATTACACCGCCTTGGCGTTTTGCTGGCTCATCAACGCGCACTAAAGTGACACGTGGGCTTAAATCCACCCCTAAGGAATCCGCTGCTACGACATCTAGCGGCTTACGCTTTGCTTTCATAATATTAGGTAGTGACGCATAACGTGGTTCATTCAAACGTAAGTCCGTGGTAACAATTGCAGGCAGATTGACTGCGATTGTTTGTAAACCACCGTCAACTTCACGCGTAACAACTGCTTTACCGCCTTCAATCACCACTTTTGAAGCAAATGTCGCTTGGCCACGTTTAGTGAGTGCGGCCAGCATTTGACCGGTTTGGTTATTGTCTGCATCAATCGTTTGCTTGCCTAAAATCACTAGCTCTGGCGATTCTTGCTCAACTAATTTAGCGAGCAGCTTAGCAACATGGAGCGACTCTAGCTTTTGCTCTGTTTCAATGTGAATAGCACGGTCAGCGCCCAATGCCAGGGCTGTACGCAACTGCTCCTGACAAGCTTTATCACCGATTGATACCACCACAACTTCCGTTGCAGTACCTGATTCTTTTAAACGTACGGCTTCTTCAACAGCGATTTCGCAAAATGGGTTGATTGCCATTTTAACGTTGTTTAAGTCAACATCACTGTTATCTGCTTTAACGCGCGCCTTGACGTTGTAGTCAATCACTCTCTTGATTGGTACAAGGACCTTCATAGCTGCTCCAATTTCTGGTTATTCTGTTGGATTTACACGCAAGCTTTACAACCTAACGCAAGCGTAAACCTATTTTATCTGGAAATCAGACTACTTCCTGTTGACGTAAACGTCAACCTAAAATAACCTTAGCTTAACTTAAATCAAGTAAACTTAGATTTACTGAGCTACAGTGTTATACCCATATGACTTGACGTTGCAATTGTGCGCCAAGCTAAAAGGGTAAATCCACTATAGAGATACCGTCACAGCAGAGCGAGGTAGCAATGGTCGAACGTGAAACCATGGAATTTGATGTCGTGATAGTCGGCGCGGGACCCGCGGGCTTATCTTGTGCTATTAGATTGGCACAACAGGCACAGGCAAAACAACAAGAATTAATGATCTGTGTGGTTGAAAAAGGCTCAGAAGTCGGCGCCCACATTTTATCTGGTGCAGTATTTGAAACAACGGCACTTGACGAACTTATCCCTAACTGGGCAGAAAAAGGTGCGCCACTTCACACCAAAGTCACGCATGATGAGATTTACCTCTTTAAAGATGAACAAAGCGCCAGAGCTTTGCCGCATTTGATTGTCCCAAAAACCTTTATGAACGAAGGCAACTACATTGTTTCAATGGGCAATGTGTGCCGTTGGCTTGCCGAACAAGCTGAGGCGCTTGGTGTAGAAATATTCCCAGGTTTTAGCGCTCATAGCCTGATCATTGAAGACGAACAAGTCAAAGGTATCGTCACCGGTGATATGGGCGTAGATAAAAATGGCGAACATAAAGACAGTTATATGCCCGGTATGGAACTACGTGCTAAATACACCGTCTTTGCGGAAGGTTGCCGTGGTCATTTAGGTAAACAATTAATCAAATATTTTGAGCTTGATAAAGACGCTACGCCGCAACACTACGGCATTGGCTTCAAAGAAATTTGGCAAGTCAGCCCAGATAAGCACCAAGCCGGTTTAGTGGTACATGGCGCAGGCTGGCCGCTGGATGACAACGCCCATGGCGGTTCATTTATGTATCACGCCGAAGATAATCAAGTGGTGGTTGGTCTTATTATTGACCTCAATTACGAAAACACCTATTTAAGCCCCTTTGATGAATTTCAGCGCATGAAGCACCACCCCGTGTTTGCCAAGGTGCTTGAAGGTGCAACACGGATAGCTTATGGCGCGCGCGCCATCGCAAAAGGCGGATTACATTCTTTACCAAAAATGCACTTCCCCGGAGGCCTGCTAGTAGGTTGTGATGCCGGCACACTAAACTTTGCCAAAATCAAAGGTAATCACACCGCAATGAAGTCCGGCATGATTGCCGCAGATTGTATCGTTGCAGCATTAGCAAAAGAAGATTATGTGGCCGACCTTGCAGTGTACGCAGATAAGTTTAAGTCGAGCTGGGTATATGACGAGCTCTATCGCTCTCGCAACTTTGGCCCGGCAATGCACAAATTTGGTCGTATCCTTGGTGGTGCGTACAATATGATTGACCAGAATCTATTTTCTGGCAGTTTGCCGTTTACGCTAAAAGATACCGTGCCAGATCATGCTTGTTTGAAACACAAGTCACAGTGCCAACCTTTGAATTACCCAAAACCAGACGGTAAATTGAGCTTCGACAAGCTTTCTTCGGTGTTTTTGTCTAATACCAACCATGAAGAATCTCAGCCTTGTCACTTACATTTGGCTGACGCGGCTATCCCAATTCAAGTCAACCTTGCGCAATTTGCAGAGCCAGCGCAGCGTTATTGCCCTGCTGGGGTCTATGAAGTAGCCAAAGATGAACAAGGTGAGGACAAGTTTGTGATCAATGCGCAAAACTGTATTCACTGCAAAACCTGCGATATTAAAGATCCCAGCCAAAACATCACTTGGGTCACGCCAGAAGGTGCCGGTGGCCCTAACTATCCAAACATGTAATTCGCTATAACCCGCGCTCAATTTTGCGCGCGTTATGCTGCCCAATCCTAAATTGCAAGGGGTACGTTGTGCCCCTTTATCTGCAAACTCAATCACACAGACTATACTAAAAGTAACGTTGAGGCTCTCAATAAGCTGTCGATTTGCGCAACTTTGCCTGTGGCATAGCCAAAATGGCGGTTGTAACGCGTTTATACCTTTATTTTTAATCATTACAGAGCTTTAGGCGTGCACTTTACGCTGAGCTCAAGTAGATTAGAGCCTTACTCTCATATTAAGGAGCTTTTATGCCCCAACAAAAAACCACCTTCAGATTTTTAGCCGAGCCGACTGACGTTAACTTTGGTGGCAAAGTCCACGGTGGCGTGGTGATGAAATGGATAGATCAAGCGGGTTACGCTTGTGCTGCTGGCTGGAGCGGAAGTTACTGCGTGACGGTATCGGTGGCCGGGGTGCGCTTTCACCGCCCTATCTTGGTAGGTCAAGTTGTTGAGGTTTCTGCGCAAATCGCCCACACCGGAAAAACCAGTATGCAAATTTTTATCCGCGTACGCTCTGGCGACCCTAAAACACAACACTTAGTTGAAACTAATCACTGTATTATCAGCTTTGTTGCGATGGATCAGGCCGGCTATCCTGTGGACGTACCAAAATACGTCGCCAAGACAGATGAAGAAAAGCGCCTTGAACAATATGCTATCAAAATGAAAGATATCGCTATTGAAACCGAGACCTTACTACAAAAAACAGTCCATCTTGAAGAAGATAAATAACGGTAATAGGTAAAGATTACCGACCTGCTGGCGATAAAAACAGAATAATAACAATCATTGAACGCCGAAAGTTGCAACTTTTTGTTAATACATTAAGTTTAAGTCTGAACGGTGTTTAGGAGAAGTCAGGTGAAGTTTAAACACAAAATAGTATTGCTCTCGTCCTTAGTGCTGGTGATTGCCCTTGGCACGCTCTCACTCAAGCAGTATTTTCTACTTGAAGCCAACTTAGAAAAGCAGGTAAATCACAGTGTTGATGAAATTCTGCAAGGCATTAGCAATACGGTTACGGCACAAGTACAAGGCAGTATAGATTTAGCTGAGTTAACCACCAGCCTCGTGGAATCAACAAATTCACTCCCTGACGCCTTCCCTATTCTTTCACAACCTAAATTAACCAAGCAATTTTTGCTGATTGGCTATGGTCAGGAAAGTAGCGGCAAATATGTTGCCAGCGACCCAAATTGGAACCCCGGCGCAACTTGGGACCCAAGAAAGCGCCCTTGGTATATCGATGCTAAAAATGCAGGCAAGACTATAGTTACCGCGCCTTATGCTGATGCAGTATCAAAAGAAATTCTGGTTTCCATCGGGACAGTGGTTAAGCAACGTGGCAGTTTCAGCGGTGCGATTTTCTTTGACGTTAGCCTTGCGCGCTTAAGCGACATGGTTAATGCCTTTAAGCTCTTTGATGCCGGTTATGCGTTTATGGTGAGTAACGACGGCACTATTATCTCCCATCCCAATGCGTCTTTAAACGGCAAAGCCATGAGCAACTTTTTGCCCAATATCAGCGCTCGCAGTGGCGCGCAAACTATCGTTCATGATGGAGTAGAAAAGCTGCTGGTCTTCCAAGAGGTGAAAAGTCTAAATTGGAAAATTGGCGTATTGCTGGATAAAAACAAGGTTTTTGCCGCAGTCAGTGAAATGCGAAATGATTCAATTATGCTAACGCTTTTGGCACTTGCTGCCAGTATTGGTATTTTACTGTTTTCAATCAACACCCTCTTGAAACCACTTGAAGAAATAAACCGTGCAATGGCTAATATTGCCAAAGGCAATGCTGATCTCACCGTGCGTCTGGCTGCGCCAAGCGAGCCTGAATTTAAAGCCCTGGCTGAAAACTTCAATGCTTTCACTGCCCTACTACAACAGCTAATTGGTGAAATTCAGCGCCTTGGTCATGAGATTTTGGCAGATGCTAAACAAACCTCCAAAGATGCTAAGCAGTCACGTCAAGCTATCGATAAGCAACTGAGTGCTATCGACACCCTGACAAACGCTGCAACACACTTGAGCGATACTGAGCAACAAGTTGCACAAACGGCGCAAAATGCCGCCAAAGCCATTCAAGAAACCGACAGCGCCGCCGTAGCTGGGCAAAAAGTGGTTACCGACACGACCACCACCATAGCTCATTTGTCGACGCAAATTGACGAAGCGGTAAGCGTTGTTACCGCATTGGAAGTTTCTTCCAGTGGTATTGAGCAAATTCTGTCTGTGATTAACGGCATTGCCGAACAAACCAACTTGCTTGCCCTCAATGCGGCGATTGAAGCAGCGCGTGCTGGTGAGTCAGGACGTGGCTTTGCGGTAGTTGCCGATGAAGTACGCACCCTTGCACAGCGCACGCAAGAAGCCACCACAGAAATCAAAGCTATGATTGAGAAATTGCAAGCGGGCGCAGTCAGCGCAGTGCAAGTGATGAAACTGAGTAAGCAAGTGGTTGAAAAGACTGTTAATAAAGCGGATGAAACGCGGGATTCGCTCGAAACCATGCGCCACTCAATTGCGCACATTGTTGAGCTAAATCTAGAAATCGCCAATATGCTCAACCAACAAGGTCAAATTGTCGCGGATGTTAACCGTAACGCCGCGGATATTCGTCATATCTCGGAAAAGGTCTACCAAGACTCACAAACCGTAGATAACACAATGAGTTCGCAAGTGAAGAAAATAGCCCATCAAGAAGATATGTTGGAACAATTTAAAGTTTAAATTTACTGCGAATTTAAAAGCACTAAAAGCCCCGTCAACTTTGTCGGGGCTTTTTTATAACACATGCTTAAGCGATTTTACCCTCAACACCGATACTGTATTAGTCCACCAGCTTTAACACATAAACCGCACCAGCAGCATTCCCTTTATCATCGCGAAGCGGCGCTGCCACCGCTGCGGTGGAATCCGAAAGCGCCACATTCCAACCGAATTTATCTTCTGCTACAGCATCATTGGCGACGATTTTACGCGCATAGCGCCATTGTCCTAATTGCTTTTTAAACACATACAGCGCACCGCTATTATCGCCCGCAGCATCGTGGTGCATGGCTGTGATAAGCGCAGTATCTTGGTTAAGTGCGACACCTCGCGCAAACCTGTCATCAGCTTTACCATCCGGTGCAACTAACTTCTGTGTTTGTGTCCAACGGCCATTAGTTCGCTCAAAAATATATGCCGAACCCGCATCAATGCCAACGCCTTCGATATCGTCTCTTCTAGCGGAAATCAGTGCTGTGTCACCATACAAAGCCACTCTTACGCCAAAAATATCCGTGTTTGCACCATCATTAGCCATCAGCTTGGCTTGTTGCCGCCATTGTTTACCATCAAAAACATAAGCATAAACAGCACCCGCTTTTTCAGCACGCTCGTCGTTCAAATCCGCGCCAACTAAAATCGTGTCACCATCAAGTGCAACACTTATTCCGAACAAATCGCCCTCTGCACCATCGCTGGCAGTGAGTTTGGTGTGAAACTGCCAAGCGCCATGGGCGCGTATATAAACATAGGCTGCGCCTGAGTCATGCTGTGGGGTATCGCTATGAGGCGCACCGATAACCAAAAAACGCTCGCTGAGTGCAATACTTTGACCAAACGCATCGCCCGCTTTGCCATCATCTGCGGTGATAATTTGCTTTTGCGACCATGAGCTTGCGCTGCGCTCAAAAGCAATGACAGCACCTGCGTCTTCGCCTTTATCGTCTCGTTTTGAGGCACCTAACATAGCAATATTGTTTTTCAACGCAACATTGCCACCTAAGGTGTCATTGGCAAATGCAGGTTCAGCGACGAGTTTGGCTTGTTGCTGCCAACCGTCAGCGCCTAAGGTGTAAACGTAAGCTGCGCCAGAATCTTTAAGCTTGTTTACATCTGCGTTTAACGCGCCCACCAAGGCGGTTGTGCCATCTAAGGCAACACTAAAACCAAACTGATCTTGCGCGTTACCATCATTTGCTAATAACTTTTGTTGGTTGGCATCACTTTGCCAAGTAAGAAGCGAACCAAAACAAACTAGACATTTAAAAATTAAAGCTGGTTTCATTGCCACTATTTGTATTCGATTTGGGTATTAGTCATGCTATGTGAGTCTGCCTTGCTGCACAAGGGTTATATCAGAGAGGGGAAAACCCTGATTTACAATACTCCTGTCCATAGGTAATATTTGCCTAGCGGCAGTGTTTCCAATGGGTAAAGGTTAACGGGCTAAGAGCCCTGTTATGATGCGAGTTCGAGTCTCGCCCTGTCGCACAATTTATCACCTCAGGTTTGGCCAAGTTATTTTTCATACAAAGCACGCATTCTCTTTCGTTTGCGCTTTAAAGTTTAAGCTGCTAACTTGCCTCGCAAATCATGTTAACTATCGCTATTTGTACCATGGCATTTCAATTACCTAACGATTCAGACGTTGCAATCCTTGATGCGCATTTACAGCAATTACCAAATGATATTGTTAATTTGCTAAAAATTTTGGCCGTTGCAGATGCCCCTTTAAATTCCCGTCAAGTAGTGCAACTTGCCGAATATGCTAGCCGCCATTTGCAGCGAGCCTTTGCGATACTAACGCCTGAGTTGAAAAAACACTTAATCCCATTAGCGCTAATTCAAGTTGATCATTTCGGTGTGCATCTGCCGCCTTTAGCCGCCGCTCGAATAGCAAAATTGCTGAGTGAAGCCGAGTACCAACAACTGCGCAATGCGTTACAACAAAGCCTCGGAGGCTATGGTACATTAACCTGGCAATCACAACGAAGCCTTTACCGCCACCTAATACACAACGCGATTGAAAGTGGCGATTGTAGGCAATTTGAAGCGTTACTGAATCTTGGTAAAGACCCACAACTTTTTGATTTTGAACGAAACCAAGCGTTACTACCGCTTTTGTTCAGCCCGTTTGAAATCGAGCAATTCTGCCGTTTGTCGAATGTTATACAATATCAAGCATTGGCAACCTTGTTTGAAAGCCAGCTGCGGCAAGGGCTTACGCTTGGCCCCGTCGCCGATATCATAGAGCAAGTATTAAATCACAACCCACATAATACGCCGCTTAAATTGTTGTTGGCCGATTATTGGTTATTAAATGGCGACATAGCTAAATTAGCGGCACTTTGCCCGATTCTCGGCGATTCCGCATGGGCATTGCAGTTACAAGCAGCCTTGTTATTTTTACAAGGGGAGCACAACGCTGCGCTGACCGAATTTGAAAATGCCCTGCAAGCGCGGCAAAAATACGG
Organism: Pseudoalteromonas fenneropenaei; assembly: GCF_042643375.1. Lineage (NCBI taxonomy): Bacteria > Pseudomonadati > Pseudomonadota > Gammaproteobacteria > Alteromonadales > Pseudoalteromonadaceae > Pseudoalteromonas > Pseudoalteromonas fenneropenaei. The sequence goes on along the minus strand of NZ_JBHRSD010000035.1, from coordinate 15,891 downwards.
CCGTAAAAAGAAACAACGCTTATTCGGTATACCTGCGCTTTGTCATTTATTGACTTTATTAGCACTTGGTGCAGAGCAAGAAGCGCGCTATTACGATAAGTTGCTTGAGCAAGTCGAACATATGCGCAGTAATCGCAAAGACAACGATGCAGTCTATTACAGCGCCATCATGCTCGAAGCTATCTGTAAACACGTGATGAATGGCGCAAAGTTCGATTTAAGTAAAATCGATTTAGTCTTTCTCGATGAATACCAATTATTTTATGCTCGGGTACTAAGATTAATTGGCCTGTGTGGCGTGCGTTGGACCAACCAGTTTGGTCATGCGGAACAACAACTTGCCAATGAACTGGCGATGGCATTTAGCAACCAAAATGTGCCGCTACTTGTACACTTTGCTGAACAACTGCAAGGTAAAGAAGCTCAACAAGCACTCCCGTTAAATATCGCCACGTTGGTGTCCCCAAAAGCTGCGTGGGAAACCGCACTTGAGCGTTTAACGACTCTCGTAAGCAAAGCGCAGCCCGAACCGCCAACCACAGCAAGTAAACCAACCCGCTTAGTTTGGGAGCTGGATATCGATTATTATTCAGTGACTTTTCGTGCCAAAGAGCAAAAAGCTACCGCCAAAGGTTGGAGTAAAGGTCGCACTGTGGCACTAGAACGACTTGCCGAGCACCCACAGCAGTTTGATTATTTAACCGAGCAAGACAAACAACTTTGTCGTGCCATTGCAGTACGACCAAGTTATGGCTATCAACGCGGGTTGGATTACGTGCTTGAAGGCGCTGCAGCTCTTCACGCCGCGGTAAATGCCGATAACCTTATACTTGCAGCAAACGAGCAAACCATCAGAATCAGCGCCAAGGCGCCGCAATTGGTCGTAAACCACAGTGGTGATGACATCATTGTGACCATGGCCACACTGCCAAATTATCGCGACCCTATAGCACCTTACGCATTCCATGAGCTAAAACCTCGCCATTGGCAGTTTTGCCAGTTTGCCCCTGAGCATGTGAAAATTGCCGAGATAGTCGGCGAAGGCGGTTTAGTGGTGCCGCTGGAGGCCAAAGACAAGCTACTGCAAAGTATTGCTGCCATTGCGCCACTTTTGGATATTCAGTCAAACCTGCCTGATATTCATGGCGAATTACAGCAACATAATGCTGATAATACGCTGATAATTAATGTTACCCCTTATCAGCAAGGGCTGGCGTTTCAATGCGTGATAATGCCATTTGGCGAACAGGGGCCTGCCTTTGTGCCTGGCATTGGCAACATCAGTCAAAGTGCCGAAATTAACGGTAAACGACTCGCTACCACACGCGATTTAGCCCAAGAGCAACAACTTTTAGATACCCTTGATACGCTCTGCCCCGCATTTTTAGCCATGAGCAATAATCAGTTGCAGCAACCTGAGCTACAAGCTGCGCTCGAGACGTTGGAAGCATTGCAAGCCATTCAAACCGAGCAGCAAGCCACGCTCGCGATTAAATTACGCTGGCCGCAAGGGAAAAAGTTTAGCCTCAGTAAACGCTTAGAAAGTCACAGCTTACAGTTGGCAGTCAGTAAGAAAAACGAGTGGTTTGATTTAACTGGCGAGCTGCAAATAAGTGCAGAGCAAGTTATCGCGCTCAAACCTTTACTGGGCTTAGTTGCCGCCAGCCGTGGTCGCTTTATTGCCCTTGAAGGCGATACCTTTTTGGCTCTCTCGGAAGAACTTAAACAACGTCTACAATTATTAGCTGACATTGGCGAACAAGGTTTAGTACACCCGCTTGCTATCCGCCAAGCCTTAGATGCCACCACAGGGCTGAGGATGCAAACCGTGCCCGGTTGGGAAGAGCTAAAAACCAAAATGCAGGAATCGGTCACATTGGATATCAACTTACCGACTACCTTGCAAGCGTCGCTACGCGAATACCAACGCCAAGGTTTTGAATGGGCAAGTCGACTCGCTCATTGGGGTGCTGGTGCCTGCTTGGCCGACGATATGGGACTTGGCAAAACCTTGCAAGCGCTGGCGGTGATTTTATCGCGCGCGCAACACGGCCCCACGCTCATTATCGCGCCTACTTCGGTGTGTTTTAACTGGCAACAAGAAGCCTTTAAATTCGCCCCTACACTCAATTTTATTATGTTGGCTGAAAGCCAATTTGGTGAAGCGCGTGACCAACGCTTAGAAAGCTTACAACCGTTTGACGTAGTGGTCATAAGCTACGGTCTATTGCAACGCGAGAGCGAAGAGCTACAAAAAATCTACTGGCAAACCATTGTCGCCGACGAAGCCCAAGCACTGAAAAACCCGCTCGCGAAGCGCACTGTGGCAGCCTATCAGCTTAAAGCTGCATTTAAGATGGTGACCACTGGCACGCCGATTGAAAACAACTTAACAGAGCTTTGGAGCTTGTTCCGCTTTATCAATCCGGGTTTACTTGGCAATTTAAAACGCTTTGCTGCCCGTTTTGCTTTACCGATTGAGAATCGTAAGGAAGATCCCATTGCTGCGCGGCGCGCCAATCAAGCACTAAAACATTTAATTCAGCCATTTATATTGCGCCGTATAAAACAGCAAGTATTGCAGGAATTACCTGCTCGCACTGAGATTAATTTACAAGTCACGCTGAGCGATGCAGAAATGGCATTTTACGAAGCAATACGCCAACAGGCCATTGAATCGCTTAGCAAAACCGCTACAATAGATAACCCAGGTGAGCAGCGCCTACGGATGTTGGCAGAGCTAGTGAAGTTACGCCAAGCTTGCTGCAACCCAGCGTTATTACTAGGTGATGCACGTATCCCGAGCAGTAAACTCGCGATGCTCGACGAGCTGGTCGAAGAACTTATTGAGAACGGCCATAAGGCGCTTATTTTTAGTCAGTTTGTTGGTCACCTCCAACTAATTAAACAACATTTGGACACTAAGGGCGTGCGCTACCAATACTTGGATGGCTCAACACCCGTGAAAGCACGACAAAGTGCAGTTAACGCCTTTCAAAGTGGTGATGGCGAGGTGTTTCTGATCAGCCTTAAAGCGGGCGGCTCTGGACTTAACCTCACCGCGGCAGATTATGTCATTCATATGGATCCGTGGTGGAACCCCGCGGTTGAAGATCAAGCCTCTGATCGCGCGCATCGTATTGGGCAAAAACGCCCTGTGACTATTTACCGGCTCATCGCAAAGCACACTATAGAAGAAAAAATAGTGTCGTTACATGAACATAAACGCGATTTAGCCGACAAACTACTCAGCGATAGCGATAGCGTACAAACACTTTCGGTCAGCGATATGTTAATGATGCTTAAAGAAACATTCTGAGTTAACGTGCGCTGCTCGAACACTAAGCAAGCCAGATTGCCTTCAGCAGCCCTGCGCCATACGCTAAAACTAAGTTGTCGATGAGATGATGTGGCGCAACTGGTTTCATGCAGGATTTACTGGTAAACTGCCGGCGCATTTTTAGTGGTAGGAACCGGCGTGACAGAGCAGTTTACCTGGGACATCTTTTGCGATGTTATTGATAATTTCGGCGATATTGGCGTCACTTGGCGGCTGGCAAAGCAACTTGCCGCGCGCGATTTAGGCTCAGTACGCTTATGGGTAAACGACCTCAATAGCTTTGGTGCAATGTTGCCTGAAATTGTAGGCAAGCAAAGTGGCTACCACGCTGGCGTGCAAATTCAATACTGGTCAGAAGACTTTGACTCGCATGTTATCCCTGCCAAATATGTGATTGAGGCATTTGCCTGCACTTTACCCGCTTGCTACCAAACGCAAATGCCGACGCATAGCCTAATTTGGTTAAACCTCGAATACCTTTCGGCGGAAGATTGGGTCGAAGGCTGTCACGGTTTGCCTTCGGGACTGCAAGCAGTGCCGAAGTTCTTTTTCTTCCCGGGCTTTACCGAGCGTACCGGTGGTGTTGTTATCGAACAAGACTACCAACAGCGTCAAAATGCGTTCAATGAGCCAAAGTTTTGGCAACGTCTAGGCATTCCTGACAGGCAAAACGATGAGCTGCGTGTCAGTATATTCACCTATGAAAACCGTGCTTGGCCTAGCCTACTGCAAGTGTGGCAGCAGCATGTTGGACTTGTGCGCTTATTAGTGCCAAAAGGCCGCGCTCTAACGAGTTTACTTCCGTTATTTAGCCAACAAATTGCTGCGGATCACTGGGTTTTAGGGAATATTCACCTTCATGTCATACCCTTTACGCGCCAAGAAGCGTATGATGAACTCCTTTGGGCCTGTGACTTTAATTTTATTCGTGGTGAGGACTCATTTGTCCGCGCCCAATTGGCTGCGAAACCTTTTGTATGGCACATTTATCCGCAGGACGAAGATGCTCATATCGAAAAACTCAGCGCCTTTTTTAATTTGTTTGACTGTCCTGTTGACGCCGTAACTCAGTTGCAACTGACGTTTAACCGTGAACAGGATTGTTTTACAACACTGACCCAAGCGACAAACAGCTGGTCAAAATGGCAACAACATTGCCAACATTGGGCCACATTACAAATAAAAAGTGATGATTTGGTCAGTCGAGTAGTGAAATTTTTAAATAGCAAGATATAATCCTTGCCGTTCAATTTTGAGGACTTTTAGATGAAAACAGCACAAGAGCTTCGTGCAGGTAACGTAATCAGTTTTGGCAATGAGCCAATGATCGTGTTAAAAACTGAATTCAACAAATCAGGTCGTAACGCGGCTGTGGTTAAAATGAAATTGAAAGGCTTACTTAACAACAGTGCAACTGAAACTGTGTTAAAAGCTGACGAGAAAGTGGAAACTATCCACCTAGATCGTAAAGAGTGTACTTACTCATACTTCGCTGATCCTATGTACGTATTTATGGATGAAGAATACAACCAATACGACGTAGAGAAAGACAACCTTGGCGATGCAGTGATGTACATCGTTGACGGTATGGAAGACAAGTGTGAAGTTACTTTCTACAACGAGAAAGCGATTTCTGTTGAATTACCAACTATCGTTGTTCGTAAAGTTGAGTACGCAGAGCCAGCAGCACGTGGCGACACTTCAGGCAAAGTAACTAAGCCTGCGCGTCTTAACACTGGTTACGAAATCAACGTACCAGCGTTCGTTGAAATCGGTGACGACATCGAAATCGACACACGTACTAACGAATTCCGTAAGCGCGTTCTTTAATCGCTTAACAATTCGCAAAAAGCCGACGTTAGTCGGCTTTTTTGTTTGGTCGAGATTTAGCTTTAATCAGTTCAATCTCTTCTTCCTCATCCCCTTCTCCCCCTGCTTGCTCTTTACGTTTACGCTGCTCTTGTTTTGCTTTGGCCACATTTTTAAATACCGGCGGCGGTATCGGGAATAAAGAAATCAGCGGAAATAGCATCATCACCAAATAAGCGCCTTTTGGCATGCTCTTCGCCCATTTAACCGCACGCACTAAAAACCAAATAAAGAGCAGAATCAATACGCTGATCAAAGCAATTGTCACTAAATCCATGTTTAATTTCATTGATACCTGTTCAAGATAACTATAGATATAGGCTTAAAGTGGGCTAATTCAAGGTTTAAAACATATTAATCAATAGAATCCCATTGTAAATATGACGCGGAAAATATAAAAAATTAACTATTCCCCAACGCTGACATACGGACTTATAATTAAATAAGTGAATGGTTTAATCTTAATGATGGCTTTTTTATCCAACATTGACTTAACCCTATGACCATTAATAGAGTTTACTCTCAACCCACTTAACTTTCTGTATTGCATAAATCACTGACTAAGGAAATGTCTATGAAAACCTTATTAATATCAATCGCTTTATCGCTGCCCTGTTTTTTAGCTAGCGCGAGTGCAACTTATGGAGATGTCAAACTTACCCATATTAAGCCAACTAAAGAAGAAGCAAATTGGATAAGAGAACAGCAAGTTTCGCCCAAGTACCCTGTTTCATTAGCGCAAAAAGGGATTATTGGATGTGGAATATTTAAGGTAACTGTAAATGAAAATGGTAGAACGGATTCGGTTGAGTTAATCCAAAGCACTCCTGAAAAAGTGATTTACAAACCGAGCAAGGAAATTATAAAAAAATGGCGCTGGATGCTAACACCAAATGGTAACGCACAGGCCGAGGAAAAAATTATACGTCTCGATTACTGCCTTGGCGGTCAATCTCTTGAAGAAGCACAAGCGCTTTGTTTAAAACAGTCCCAATTTAATTGTGGCGATTAAGATGAATTAATAACGTTGTCAGAAATCAGGCGAGCATACTCAAATGAAAATCCATCAGCTATTAAACCCGCCCACAGCTTAGGCGCTTAGGACGGGTTTGCTGTAAGCGCTATTAACGGATCACAGTACCAAAAATTTTATCACCCGCATCACCTAAACCAGGCACGATATAGCCCTTTTCATTTAAATGGCTATCCAGCGCAGCGGTAAAAATTTCTACATCAGGGTGGGCGGCTAAAGTAGCAGCCACACCTTCAGGCGCAGCCACCAGCACTATGGCTTTAATATGCGTACAACCGGCGTTTTTCAGCATATCGATAGTGGCTATCATAGAACCCCCCGTCGCCAGCATCGGGTCCACCACCAAACTTAAGCGCTCACCAATATTGCCAACCAATTTTTCAAAATATGGAATTGGCTCGAGTGTTTCTTCATTGCGTTCAAGGCCGACCACACTCACCTTCGCAGCTGGAATTAACTGTAAAACACCATCTAACATGCCTAACCCTGCACGTAAGATTGGCACTACAGTGATTTTTTTGCCTTTAATATGCTGCACTTCAATGGGCGAGCCTTCCCAGCCAGTAATTGCTGCAGTTTCAAGCGGGAGATCTTTGGTTGCTTCATACGTCAGCAAAGTGCCCACTTCGGAGACGATTTCACGAAAGCTTTTGGTGCTAATACCGTGTTCACGTAGTAAACCGAGTTTATGTTGCACTAAGGGGTGTGAAACGACATGTAAAGCCATAAATAGTTCCTTTGTTGTCATTCAGGATGTCGTTGCCGACAGCGCAACGACTTGCCCCTATTTTAACTGCTGAACGCGAAACTGCCCACTTGATTGCCGTAAAGTGTGAGCATTTCTCAAAAAATATCAGCCTTGATTGCAGATGTACCGTTAAGCTGCTTTGAAAAGTGGTAATTAGAATCGAACAGATCAGGCTAATAGCAGCGAAAATACACTTAACCAGCTCAATTGAATACCGTAGGAAATACGTTGATAAAGACCCGGATTACTTTGTGCCTTTATGGCTTTGACCATAAGGCTGAGGAAGTAACAAGCTGCAACGACATTTACCACCGAGAAAATACGAAAAGACCAAGGAATAAGGTCATTTGGTGGGCTTATTACAATTAAGATGGGAGCAACTATCAGCGACAACAATATGATCATACCGGCTATTGAATGGATCTTACAAGCTGTGGTGGGATGCTTAGTATAAGGGTCCAAATCCATAGGAAAATAACCCGCAAACCAAGTGCCGATACCATGGCAAATCACTAACCAACCGGATGCAGTGAGTAGCATAGGTACTCCTTGCAGCTGTGTTACGTACCAGCCAAACAAGCAAAACCATACACCTAAGGGGTAATTATTAATGAAAGGCGATATTTTTTCGGTAGGGCTGCCAGCCGCGCCGAGCTCACTACAAAACTGCTTTGAGTGGCTGTAACCTTGGTAAAACCGGCCCGCAACATAAACACCAACGAAAATCCAAATGCTCGCAATGAGGCCAGCATAAACAGCCACAGTTTCCAATCTAATAATGTCCTTACTATTATCTTTAAACACATGATCAACGACTGAATTTAGGTCGCTTGCTAGCTCTTTCGAAGATCAACTACCATTAAACAAAAAATACAGCCAACAATCCATAGTTTTTACCTATAGCAGAAACCCTAAGTGACGAGGGTTCAAGTTTCTATAATTAGTCCGTTGTTTGCGAGTTTACTATCTCGTTGATTTGAGCTGTGATGTAAGAGACTGAAAATAAGACGATTCGCTAAGTCAAGAATGCAAGGTATTTGGTTTAGGCTAGCCCTAGGTAATTCGTTTAGTAAACATTGTGAGGGCTTAAGATTGGGCACACTAAACCGTATGCCCAAAACGGCAGAGATTAAGAACGCGCGCGCTGTGCTTGTTTTTGCGCTTGTTTTTGTTCACGGCGCTGCTTTAACGCTTCTTGGCCTTCGTGACCGATGTGGCCTTCACCACGTTGTTTTGCCAGTTCAATTTGCTTTTGACGTTCAGCAAAACGTGCGACTTGCTCTTCGCTTAGATTGTCGTGGCAGTGGTGACAAGAAACCCCTTCCATATACTCTGGAAGCGCTTTTTCAGCTTCTGTAATTGGCATACGGCAGGCGTGGCATTGGTCGTAGGAGCCTTTTTGTAAGTCATGATTTACCGCCACACGGTTATCAAACACAAAACACTCACCTTCCCATAGAGTCTGTTCTTTTGGCACTTCTTCTAAGTACTTAAGAATGCCGCCTTCAAGGTGGTAAACTTCTTCAAAGCCTTGCTCTTTCATGTAGGCTGTTGATTTTTCACAGCGTATCCCACCCGTACAGAACATCGCCACTTTTTTGTGCTTAGCAGGGTCAAGGTTATCCTTCGCCCACTGCGGGAATTCGCGGAAAGTTTTGGTTTTTGGGTCAACCGCATTTTTAAACGTGCCGATCTCAATTTCATAATCGTTACGGGTATCAACCAAAATCACATCTGGGTCTGAAATCAGCGCGTTCCAATCTTTTGGCTTTACGTATGTACCTACCACATTGCGCGGATCAATCCCTTCCACACCCATAGTGACAATTTCTTTTTTCAATTTCACTTTAGTACGGTAGAAAGGACAAGTTTCGTCGTACGACTCTTTAGATACAATGTTGTCTAAGCCAGGCTGTTTATCAAGCCAAGCTAATAAGGCGTCGATCCCTTCACGTTTACCCGCGACAGTACCGTTGATCCCTTCTTCGGCTAGCAATAAGGTACCGCGTACTTCGTTTGCTTCCATCACATCGAGTAAAGGTTGACGAATTTGCTGGTAATTTGGCAAAGAAACAAATTTGTAGAGTGCACACACTACGAAAGCATTAGACATAGTTTTTCCTAAATTAGCTTTAACTTAGTCTGCGTTTAGCACGACGCAAACCGTAAAACCGGATCGTAAATCCGGCGCCTGGGTCGCGTATTATAAGGATTTTTGCAAACAATGCAAAAAACCATATTAGCTATTCTTGCATGGCAATCCATTTGCTATAATTGGGTGTTTTTAGCAATCTTTTCTTTAATGGAGTAGCCATTTGCTGTTTACCGAATTAGGCATAGACACTCGCCTTGCCAAACAACTTGCTCATCAAGGGATCACTGACGCGACTGAAGTTCAAGAACGCGCTGTCCCCGTCGCCTTGGCAGGCCACGACGTATTTGCGCAGTCAAAAACGGGTTCAGGGAAAACCTTGGCGTTTTTGTTACCGGCAGTACAACGTGTGATCAAACAACGCGCGTTAAGTAAGCGAGATCCGCGTGTGCTCATTGTTACGCCCACTCGTGAACTGGCAAATCAGGTATATAGCCAATGTCGTCTGCTTATCGCTGGGCATAATCTGAGCGTGACTAAAATTTTGGGCGGTGAAAACTTTAACGACCAAATTAAAGCGCTACATAAAGACCCGCATTTTGTGATTGGCACGCCAGGTCGTTTAGCTGACCATCTATCGCACCGCTCTTTGCATTTGCAAGGCCTTGAGATGCTGATTTTTGATGAAGCTGACCGGATGTTAGATTTGGGCTTTAAAGAGCAGCTTGATGCCATTAATGAAGCGGCTAACCATAGATTACGCCAAACCTTACTGTTTTCAGCCACCTTAGACCATGCGGAAGTAACGGCAACCTCACGCAATCTATTAAAGTCGCCAAAAAGTATCATGCTGAGTGACGCCCATGAAAAACACGAAGACATCACCCAAGCGCTCTACTTGGCGGACCATTTAGATCATAAAGAAGCATTGTTGCAGCACTTTCTACAAGCCGACAAAGTGGGTCAATGTATTATCTTTACTGCCACGCGCGCCGATACTACCCGCCTTGCCGACCTTTTAGTAGCAAAAGGCTTGAAGGCCGTTGGCCTTGCGGGCGATTTGGCGCAAACTAAACGGTTAGAGATCATGGACGCATTTAGCCGCGGTATCTACAAAGTGTTAGTGACGACCGATGTCGCTTCACGTGGTTTAGATTTGCTCTCAGTGACCCATGTTATCAACTTTGACTTACCCAAACATGCTGAAGAATATGTACACCGCATTGGTCGTACGGGTCGCGCGGGCTTTAAAGGCACGGCGATTTCCTTGGTGGGGCCAAAAGACTGGAAAAGCTATTTAGCTATTCAAGCTTATCTGAAAGATGGTTTAAGCTTCGCAACAGTCGAAGGTCTTGAAGGTAAATTTAAAGGCTTTAGACCTGAAAAGCCAAAAAGCCCGCAAACTAAAACCGCAAAAGATAACGCTCAAGGCAAACCTGTGGCGAAAAAGGCCGTTAAGTCAAATAAACCTAAAGCGCCGAAAAAACCAGTGGCAGCCCCTATCAATGTTGATGGCATGGCGCCACTACGCCGTAAACCTAAGCCTGCAGCCGAGGAATAACCTGTGTTAGGACAATTTCAATTACTGACTATCTCTGAAATCAATGCTGAAGGTGCCTACCTTGCTGGCGGTGCGCTGGGTGAAGTGTTTTTACCTAAGGCAGAGCTTGAAAGCCACCTTGAAGCTGGCGACCCGGTTTCGGTGTTTGTGTTTTTAGATAGCGCTGGCCACCCAACGGCCACCACCACTAAACCACTTGCACAAGTGGGCGACTTTGCCTTGCTGCGCGTTAAAGCCATGAACAGCATCGGCGCATTTATGGATATTGGCATCAGCAAAGATGTGCTTGCGCCTTTTAATGAGCAAAAACCGCGTATGCAAGAAGGCCATAGCTATTTGGTGAAGCTGTATTTAGATAAAGCCAGCCAACGGATTTGCGCCTCAAGCAATTTAAATAAATTTTTAAATAAAACCCCCGCCAACTACAAGCCATTTGAGCAAGTTGAAATTATTATCGCAGCTAAAACCGACATTGGTTACAAAGTGGTGGTTAATGAGCAGCACTTTGGCGTGGTGTTTTTTAGCGACCTATTTAAGCGCGTTTATATTGGCCAGCGTATGCCGGGTTACGTCAAACAAGTGCGTGATGACAACAAACTCGATATCGTACTAGAAAAGCCGGGCATGGAAAAAATAGATGGCCTAAGCAGCCAAATTTTAACTGCATTGAAAAACAATGGTGGCAAGCTGCCGCTTGGCGATAAAAGCGATCCAGAACTTATCAAAAAGCATTTTAATACCAGTAAAGCCAACTTTAAAAAGGCCATTGGTGGATTATTTAAGCAAGGCTTAATTGAGTTAGAAGCAACCGCTATTAAGCTGAAAAATCAATAATCGCTAATGTGATTAAAAAAGGCTCAACAGAGCCTTTTTTGTTGCGTTGCATTGTGTTGTAAAACCCTTCCCTTGCTCATGCCAATATTTGAGGTTATTCAGGTCGAATATCGCTCTTAAGCATCAAAACCGTCAAATACAGTAAACCAACTGGTGGCAGAAAAGCCCACAGCACGCCAAAAATGCAACACAAGGTGGGGTTAGTGGTTTTTTGTTTTCCCAAACGATAACTGACAATGCCAGCAAATAAGACAAAAACAACAAAAAACAGCGCCATAAACTCTGCAAATAGCATGGCTGATACATTCATATCATGTGATCCTTAAGGTCAAATTTGAAATAGAAAAAGTACATAAAAGTTCGGATTGGCAAATAACTATGGTGACTTAATTGAGGGTATGTTCTAAAACTAGGTCACTAGAACGTGGTCAATGTTGACTGTTATGGCAATTTAGTGAGGAACCAACCCGCAGCATTTTTTATAAATTTACAAAACGATGTTTTGCGATTTTGGCCACTACTGGTGCGGACGTTAACACGCGCTTCTTGCTCTGCATTAAATTGATGTTTTTCTTTTATATCCGAGAAAGTTACCCCGATAATACGGATATTTTTTGCATCGCGATCGAGATACCAACGCTCGTAAGCACGCGCCAAGATCTTAGCTGCGCGTAAACGCTCTACCTCGTTTAACTCTATAGGCATTTGCGCAATAAAGGCATTCAAGTCTTGCTCTTTAATCAACTCGAAGCTTTGAAGGCAGCGCTCTTTTAAAAGTGTTTCTGTATCCTGCGCGTGGCAATAAAGCGAACTAAAAGGAAAAAGCGAAAGAAAAGTAACCAATTTGTACATCATTTTATCCTTTGACGTTAGGTTGTTTGCTAAAGTGCAATACCCTTGGCATCCGTTTTGCCGATAGTAGCTGAAAATCCCCCTTAAAATCCAGTTATTTCAATGACTCCGAGCAACTTAATGTCACTATTATAGATCCTGTGCGCTAGTATTTACACAATAGTGCATCTGGTACAAAAAAGCCGATACATCATGCATCGGCTTTAGTGCATCTGGTACAAAAAAGCCGATACATCATGCATCGGCTTTAATACTGCACTTATCTAGCCATTATTTATTGACCGCTATTTTCGCCCTTGCGGCATGCAACTTTTTGTAGCTTTCAATTAAACGTAAGTGTTTATCTAAGCCTTCTAGTTTCATGCTGGTTGGGGTTAAACCATAGAATCTAATATCACCGTTGATTGAACCAATAACTGCTTCCATGGTTTGCTCACCAAACATACGGCGGAAGTTGTGGATGTAATCTTCAATTTCTAGGTCATCATCAAGTGCAACCTCAAGTACCGCATGCATTGCTTGGTAGAACAAGTTGCGAGCAACAGTATTGTTGTTGTACTGCAAGAAAGACTCAACCAGCTCGATGGCCTCTTCTAAATCACCTAACGCCAAATAGCTGAGGATCTTCAACTCAAGAATGGTGAGCTGGCCCCACACGGTATTTTCGTCAAACTCAACGCCTATCAACGTGATGATGTCGATGTAGTTATCTAACTGGCTCTCTTCTAAGCGCTCTATTAAATCAACGAGCTCGTCTTCGTTAAGGTTATGAATATTAAGGATGTCTGAGCGATATTGCAGCGCTTTATTGGTGTTATCCCAAATTAAGTCTTCAACTGGGTAAACTTCTGAATAATCCGGCACTAAAATCCGACATGCCACACCAAGGTCGGTAAATTCAGCGACATAGGCTTCTTTACCTAGTTTGGCAAGAATCGCAAACAGGCGCTCACACTCTTCTTCATTCGTGCCAGAGAAATCCCACTCCACAAATTCGTAATCGTGTTTAGCACTAAAGAAACGCCATGAAATCACACCGGTAGAATCAATAAAGTGTTCAACAAAGTTTTCCGGCTCTTGCACTGCAAGGCTATTGAAAGTTGGCTTTGGTACATCGTTCAAGCCTTCAAAACTACGCCCTTGCAGTAACTCAGTTAAACTGCGCTCAAGCGCGACTTCTTGACTCGGATGCGCACCAAACGAGGCAAACACACCGCCGGTTTTTGGGTTCATTAAAGTCACACACATCACTGGGAACTGACCGCCCAAAGAGGCATCTTTAACCACTACTGGGAAACCCTGCTCTTCCAAGCCTTTAATACCCGCCACAATACTTGGATATTTAGCGAGTACTTCAGCAGGCACGTCTGGTAAGACGATTTCTTGTTCTATGATTTGACGCTTTACCGCGCGCTCAAAAATCTCAGACAAACACTGCACTTTGGCTTCGAACAAGTTATTGCCCGCACTCATACCGTTACTTAAGAACAAGTTTTCAATCAAGTTAGAAGGGAAATAGACAGTTTCACCATCTGAATGGCGTTTGAATGGTAACGAGCAGATCCCACGCTCAATGTTACCTGAGTTTGTATCAATCAGGTGCGAGCCACATAGTTCACCGTCTGGGTTATAAATCTCCAAACAGTATTCGTCTAAGATCTCAGGTGGCAGCTCGTCATTTTCGCCTGGTTTAAACCACTTTTCATTCGGGTAGTGCACAAATTCTGCGTTGGCTATCTCTTCACCAAAAAACTGGTCGTTGTAGAAGAAGTTACAGTTTAAACGTTCAATAAACTCGCCAAGCGCTGAACATAACGCGCTTTCTTTGCTGGCACCTTTGCCGTTAGTGAAGCACATTGGTGATGCGGCATCACGAATATGTAAAGACCACACATTCGGCACGATATTGCGCCATGAGGAGATCTCAATCTTCATCCCTAAGTCCGCTAAAATGCTGGTCATGTTGGCGATGGTTTGCTCAAGTGGGAGATCTTTACCCAAAATAAAGGTGTTGCTGTTGGCATCTGGACTTAACATCAACATGGCTTGGGCGTCTTCATCTAAGTTTTCAACCACTTCGATTTGGAACTCAGGCCCAGTTTGTACTACCTTTTTCACCGTACAACGGTCAATCGAGCGAATGATACCTTCACGGTCTTTTTCAGAAATGCTTTCCGGTAGCTCTACCTGAATTTTAAAGATTTGGTTGTAACGGTTTTCAGGGTCAACGATGTTATTTTGCGACAGGCGAATACCGTCAGTTGAGATTTCACGCGCATTACAATACACCTTAACAAAATACGCGGCACATAAGGCCGATGACGCTAAGAAGTAATCAAATGGACCGGGTGCTGAGCCATCACCTTTGTAACGAATTGGCTGATCAGCAATAACAGTAAAATCATCAAACTTGGCTTCAAGACGCAAGTTGTCGAGAAAGTTAACTTTAATTTCCATGGGGTCATTCCGAATAGGGGCTGTGGGTATCTAATGCTGTCAAGGTGACAATACCCAAGATAAATCATTGCTGCTAATTATCTGCTTTTTCGCGCCATTAGTCTTGGTTTTCTTTAATACAATGCGCAATTAATTCGCTATCTAGTGCTAACTGATATAAATATGGCAATCTGCATCGACTGGCATACTAGAAGATCTCTGAAATTCACAACAAGAGTCAGGTGGTACGCATATTTTAGTTGCAAAAATATGAAATCAAGCGAAATAAATATTCAAAAAATACCTTGCTTAGAATGATAAACCCCTTAAAATTCACACTGAGTTTACATTTAGCTCACATAAAATTACACCTAGCTATGCTCATTTCATTGAAATGATGTTGTTATTTATTCTATTGAGACTCGCAAGGACACTCGCAACTCTTAATAGAATTGTATTCAATTTGCTTTAAGGAGAAATTATGGCAATTCAACGCATTGAAGTTGTTATCGATTGCGAAAGCATCGAAAACGGCGCAGCTGCTTACACCGCAGTAAATATGTTCGCTTCACCAGAAATCGTGTTAAGCAACTCTCAAGGTTCTTATGAGTTAAGCGTAAGAGTAAACAACGACGACGTGATCCGTTGGTCTGCCTTCCCTAAAGTTGTGCAACCAGAAGGTAGCGACGAAAACTACGCTGTTATCATTTCTGCTCAGCACGACTGGAACAACGATACTCTGCTAAAAGATTGGACTGCGTTTCAAGGTGATACAAACGTCTACGTATATCAAGACGACGGCATCGAAATGCGTGATGACGTTGAAGTGCCAGTAAAACGCGTGACTGGTTACATGCCTTATGTTCAAGCGACTGCTCGTCTTCCAGACCGTCCAGATCCAGGTACATCAAAAACTGAAGCGTACACTTTCTGGGTTAAAGTATACAAAGGTTCACAATTAATCAGAGAAATTAATTGGGACCCATATGTGACTGTGGTTCAACCATAATCCAACAGTAAAAAAGCCAATACGTCACGTATTGGCTTCAGATTGATGATAAACCCTGCTTTTTTAAGTGGGGTTTATTTTTTCGATAGTTAGGTCGTTTTTTCTAGTGCAATCGGG
>NZ_JBHRSD010000034.1:0-52397 GCF_042643375.1 Pseudoalteromonas fenneropenaei | reverse complement strand
CACGGCATTCGTGCATCCTGCACAGCAAACCCGCTCAATGTGCGGGTTTTTCGCTTCCATACTTAAATAGCGGCGACTTTATAATGTAAGTCCGCACTTTTGGCATCGTACATGGCCTGATCTGCCATCGCGATGAGCGCGTCTGAATCTATCCCATCTTCTGGATAAAGCACTGCGCCAATACTGAGCTGTAACTCCACTTCTACAATCCCGCCATCTTGATCTTCAATGCAGTAACTGTCCGCCAGTTGCTCGTATTTTGCTCTCACTAACATTTCAAGCTGTTCTTTGGTTTCAACATGAGATGCAATAATGACAAACTCGTCGCCGCCATAGCGTGCGATATAGTCAGAAGCCCGATTAAACATTTTAAGTTTAGCGCCAATTAACCGCAGTAGCTGATCACCGGCTTGATGTCCATACTGATCGTTAATTGGTTTGAACTTATCGAGGTCAATAAACAGCAACGCAAACTTGAGCTGATGCCGCCCAGCGTTGCGAATCGCAATTTGAAGTTGCTCATCGAAGGCGCCCCGGTTATAGAGCATAGTTAAACGGTCAAGCTGGACCAGCTGCGCCAAATTACGATGCGACTCAAAACGCTCTTTAGAAAAGACTATGGTTCGACCTAAGAGCGGCCCACTTAAATCTTGTTTAGGTATATAGTCTTGGGCACCGAGTTGAATGGCCTTTTCACCAAACTGTTCTTCGGTATTTCCCGTTAAGACGATAATCGGCACATTGCTGGCAAACTGCTTAACGGTCACTAACGTATTGAGGCCTAAGCTCTCTGGGAGGTTGAGATCAATCAATAGGGCATCCGGCATAACACTGCCGAGTGTTTGTTTAAGCGATTCTATGGTATTGAATACTTTGACACGAAAACGTCGTTTGCTGTTTAGCTGCGATAAGTATTCACGCACTAAATACGCATCTTCTTCATTGTCTTCAAGTAAATAAACTAACCAACTATTCATCGTACTTCCTTATAAAAGCGATTATAGCCAAACCAGTATTGTGTCATGTTACGAAGCAGTTCAATCATTTCCTGCAAAGTCGCTGGCTTAGTGACAAAAGAGCGTGCGCCAGATTCATAAGCGCGTTTGATATCTAACAGATTGCAAGAAGTAGTAAACCCTACCACAGTGAGTGTGGCATTTTTAGGTTGTAGCTGGAGCTGTTGAAGTGTTTCAAGGCCACTTAAACCAGGCATATTTAAATCCAGCAAAATTAATTTACCTCGGCAATCTTGTTGCGCAACATAATCAATCAGAGCGTAGCCATCATTGAGCACTGTGACTAGCGGTACAGGACGAATAGCTTCACATGCAGTGCGAAAAAGGTATACATCGTCTGGATCGTCTTCTACAAGAATAATATCGGCTTGCGCGCTCATGTCGTGACCTCCTTACGCGGTAGTTGGATGCAAAAATGTGCACCTTGCCCTGCAGTTGGGGCAAGACACTGTAATTTGCCCCGATGCAGTTTGATGATTTGGCGGCAAATAGCGAGCCCCATACCACTGCCGGCATATTGGCTTTGTTGATTTAGACGGCGGAAAGGCTCGAATACTTGCTCGTAATATTTCTCTTCTATACCCAGTCCATTGTCTTCGTAATCTATTTGCACAAAGCGGGCTTTCTCGCTGATGGTAAAGATAATTTCTGGTTGTATGCCTAAATTTCTAAATTTTAGACTGTTAGCTATGAGATTTTGCATCACTTGGATAAGTAGCGAGTGATCAGCGTAAAATTCAAGATCGCCATTATTGACACGGATCACCGCACTACTTTCCTCTAATGCATAGCTCAGTTGTTCTTGGGTGTCCTGTAAAACTTTGGCCAAGGTAGTGTTGGTGAGATTGAGGTGGGTGGAATGCAAGCGTGATAATTTGAGTAAGTCTTGGATCATCACCCTCATCCGCTGTGCTGCATTCAATAACCGATCAAGCTCAAAGCGAGCTTTTTCATCGGTTTGAAGCATAGGTTTTAAACGGGATTGTAGGCTATCGCTGAACGCGGTAATTTTTCTTAGCGGCTCTTGTAAATCGTGCGATGCAACGAAGGCAAACTGCTCCAATTGCGCATTAGACTCTTGCAATTTAAGCAGCAACTGGGTTTCCTCTGTAACATCGACAAAAGTGCCAAGCATTAATTGCGGTTGTTTGTTTGCATCAAAAGAGACCACAGTGTCTACCGCATAACACCAAACCCAGTGACCTTGTTTATGTAGGTAGCGATACTTAATCGGGATTAACTTGCCGCTCTGATCGGCGTTGATGTTGGCGATATGATTCTGGATCAAAGACTGCTCTTCAGGATGAAAACAGTTTTCGGTTGGTTCCATGGCATGCAAATCATGAATATCGTAGCCGAGGAGATCGGTATAGCGTTGGTTAATTCGTATTGTTCGATGTTCTTTCAGATCGTATAGATATAACCCACACACCGCAGAGTTAATGATTTTTTCAAGGAACAACTGGTTGTGTTCGAGAGCTTCTTCCACTTCTACTCGAGTGGTAATATCAATTGCAGTTCCAACAATTTTGACCACTTGCTGGTGCTCTAACAAAGGGTAAAGGGTGGTTTGATACCAACGAGGCTCACCAAGATAAGGCAGCATTTCCATATATTCAATCGGTGCTTTGGCTTGTACGCAGCGGCTATAGTTGTGGCGAAACTTTTCTGCCAATTCAGGCGATATCGCGGTGCCGCTCAAGTCGCTAAGTGATTTGTGCAAAATCACGTCGACGGCGATGCCGCTTCGCTCTGCTGCAGTTTCATTGTATTCAGTGAAGATAAACTCGTTTTCATCCTCTACCCGCAATAGCCAGATAGCTTGCTTAGAACCATTATAAATGGCGTTTAGGATCTCAGTTTTTTCTGCTACTTGCGACTCAAGGAGTTTTTTATTGTGGATATAACGCAATGAGCCAGACATCACTATTGGGCTGCCCTCGGCGTCAAATTGGCTATTGCCGACAGCATGAAACCAGCCATAGCTCCCTTCCTGATTGCGGCCTAAATACTCAACCTCATATTGTTTCTTTTCGGCAAAGTGGGTGTTGATTGCGGTGAGTACTTTAGCGCGATAGTCAGGATGTATGTGTTCAAACCAGTCATCAAAGCTTGGCGAGGTAATGTGTTGCGCACCTATCATGGTCATAAAAGTATGGGAATAAGTGACCGAGTTATCTCTTACATCCCACTCCCAAATACCGTCTTCGGTGGCGTTAATAACTCGTTCTAAATGTTGATGGTGGTCTAGTAATTGCTGCTCAATACGTCTTTGATGTGAGAGATTTTGTAAGGTAATGAGGATCATATCTTGCTGTTGGTATCTGGCTCTAACCAGTTCCAAGGCCATTGGCACGCTTTGTCCCTGCTGTAGTTTAGCGTGACACAGGGCATTGTGGTGTAGCAAGGTTTCGCTATTTGGCTCAGCCAAAATGGCGGAGAGATTGACGCTTGAGTCATCCAACTGCAAGATGGCAAAGAGCGATTGACCTATTAGTTGTTGTTTGTCACTCACGTGTAATTCGTTCAGTAGCGCGGGATTACAGTTGACGATTTCAAGCTGATGATTAATGAGCAAAGTGCCTGCAGGATGAACGTCCAACATGAACTGAGTGATTTGGTGCTCTGCGAGCTGCGTTTTTAACTCTTCACTGGCACTGTTGGCTTCGCGCAGTTGTGATTGCACGCCTTGATACTGCATTGGGCTTGGCAGTTTCAGCGCTTCTGGGATAAGTTTAAACAAATACACTGCGGTCACCATAGAGACTGTCGCGGTAGCAGCTTTCATCAAGCCTTGCATCCCATAGGTGCCGTGCCACACAGTGTAGATCCCCATTAAATGAGTTAAACCACAGAGCATGATGAATGCAGAAAACAGTACAAAAACGCCCTGATAACCGACTTCCTTACGTCTTTTTGCAAAGATCATTATGGCTATAGGAATAGAGAAGTAAGCGGTGGCTATCATCAAGTCTGATAGCACATTGGTCCATAAAATGTGGTCTTGCCACAAATAACAATGGCCATGTGGCATGTAGGCACTACTAAAGAACGACTTGAGCGAATTGACTTCCATGAGTGGTGTCCTTAACGGATTGTTTTCATCGCATTTTTACTGAGCTTTAAGCCTAGTCTGAAGCCATATAAAAACCAACTTTTGTTGCGTTAGGATAGGCTGAAAATGCGCTCAAAGTAGCAGAACACTTAGGGTATACGTGCACATTGACGTTATACTTAGCATATTTAGAATAGTGACGGACTGGCGGGTTGTGCGACGGGCCGCGAAGAGTAATATGAGTAAACTATGCAAGTATTTGATACGGCGTTAGATGGCCTAAAAATTATTGAGCCGAAAGTATTTGCCGATGAGCGTGGATTTTTCCTCGAAACCTTTCAGCAGCAGCGCTATCAGGAGCTTGTTAGTCCCTTGTGTCAGTTTGTGCAAGATAACTATAGCCGTTCTAAGCGCGGAACTTTGCGAGGTTTGCACTTTCAGCGATGTAAGCCTCAAGGTAAATTGATCCGCGTTACTGCTGGTGAGATTTTTGATGTAGTGGTCGATATCCGCGCAGGATCTGTCACTTTTGGGCACTGGGAAGGACACCTGCTATCCGCTGAAAATAAGCGCCAGTTATGGGTGCCACCAGGATTTGCGCACGGCTTTTTGGTGCTTAGCGAAGTGGCTGATGTCGAGTACAAATGCACGGATTACTATGACCCGCGTGATGAAGGGGCGATCCGTTGGAATGATGCGGATTTAGCGATTGATTGGCCGTTGCAAGGTGTGCCTTGTTTGTCGCAAAAAGATGCGGCTGCACCTTGGTTTCGTGCACTTTGATGAAAGTATTAGTGACGGGCGCAAACGGCCAGTTAGGGCAAGCGCTTAAAGCAACTAAACCTGCGCACATTGAGTTACTTGGCATGACACGGGAGCAGCTCGACTTAGCTAACCCCACACAGGTTTTTGCGGTTATCACCGCAGTAAAGCCGCGAGTGATCATCAATACTGCTGCATTTACACGGGTTGACGATGCGGAGCAAAATCCACAGTTAGCCATGGCAATCAATGCGGATGGGCCCGCAGCATTGGCAGAGGCTGCAAACGCGGTTGGTGCGCATATTATTCACTTGTCGACGGATTATGTCTTTGATGGCGATGCGCTTACGCCTTACGCTCCTGAGGTACCACTTAACCCAAAAACTGAGTATGGCAAAAGCAAAGCCGTAGGCGAAGCTTTGCTTGCCAAAAAGGCGAAATCCTATCAGATAGTGCGTACCGCTTGGCTATTCAGTGAATATGGGCATAACTTTGTGAAAACAATTTTGCGTCTTGCTGAAAAACAGCAAGCGTTGCGTATCGTTGCTGATCAAGTGGGTTGTCCTACCTATGCAGGACACCTTGCTGAATATCTGTGGTGGCAGGCTTTAAATCCTGCGGTTATGCCAAAGCTGCAGCATTTTTGCGGCGACCACGCGGTGAGCTGGGCAGAGTTTGCTGCACAAATTGTACTGGCAGCAATCAAACAAGGCCGGTTAAAAAGGGCGCCTGATATTATCCCAATCTCCTCAAGCGAATATGCGAGTAAAACTCCTCGGCCACGATATTCAGTGTTACAAAACAATGCACTACCAATATGCCGTGATTGGCGTGTTGGTATTGAGCAAACCATCGCTGCGCTACAACAACAATAACTCAAGAGGTTTGCTGGCAATTTCCTCAGCTTTGACTAAGCTATCCTTTATTGGAGGTGGCTATGGTAAAAGTAAATATTCACTTAGAACAACTAGAAGAGTTATTAGAAGAGCGGCAATATCAGGATAGACGTAAGCAGCAGCTGCCTATTTTACCAGAGCAGGACAGGCGCAAAAGGGTCAGGCGGCGTAGCGAAGCGGTTAGCTTTGCACAAGTACAATCGGGAGCTTAGCTCCCAGATTGTGACTTAGTCTGGTTGGGTTAAGCGCAGAAACTTTTCTGCGAGTTGGTCTAAGCTTTCGCGTCGTTCAGGATCTGGCTTCACGCAATCAATCGGGCATACGCTGACGCAAGTTGGCTTGTCGTAATGACCTACGCATTCAGTGCATTTATCTGGGTCTATCTCGTAAATTTTTGCACCCATATAAATTGCCTGATTAGGACACTCAGGCTCGCACATATCGCAGTTAATGCATTTTGCGTTGATTAACAAGGCCATGGCTTAGCCCTTGTTAAACGGATTTCGGGTGTCCTGATTAGCGCCTAAATTCCGCATTAAAATCGCATGGGAGAGATCTAAGTCGTCTGGCAGCGGGATCTGTACAATATGACCCGAGCCTTTGGCGTCCTCGATTTTTTCCCCTTTACGGTTTTCCATATGTTCTAAGTTGAAATGAATGTTACCCTTTGGTGTCATCAGCTCAAGACTGTGTCCTACGCAGAATTTATTTTTTACTTCGACTTCAACTAAGCCGTTATTGCTGCGGCCCAGTATTTCCCCGACAAATTGCTGTTGATCAGACACCGAATGACCATATTCATAGTTTTGATACTCTTGATGAACGTGGCGTTTTAAAAAGCCTTCGGTATAACCGCGGTGTGCTAAGTTTTCTAAAGTACTCAACAGGCTGGTATCAAACGGACGACCCGCTACAGCATCATCAATGGCACGGCGGTAAACCTGCGCGGTGCGTGCAACATAATAAAATGATTTGGTACGGCCTTCGATTTTTAAGCTGTGCACGCCCATTTTGGTAAGTTGATCAACATATTGCACAGCGCGTAAATCTTTGGAGTTCATGATATAAGTGCCGTGTTCGTCTTCAAAAGCCGGCATATATTCGCCAGGGCGACCCTGTTCTTCTAACAAGAAGATTTCATTGCTTGGCTGACCTTCGCCTAGGGTTGGGATGATCTGATTCGGATCAAACTTGTGCACCACGTCACCAGTGGCGGTCTCAACCGCGGGTTTAGCGTCATAGCTCCAGCGGCAAGCATTAGTGCAAGTGCCTTGGTTGGGGTCGCGCTTGTTGATGTAGCCAGACAGCAAGCAACGGCCGGAGTAAGCCATACATAGCGCCCCGTGTACAAATACTTCAAGCTCGGTGTTGGGGCACAGCTCACGAATTTCAGCGATCTCCTCAAGCGACAATTCGCGCGACAAAATCACTCGTTCTATGCCTTGCTTGGCCCAAAAATTAACGGTCGCAAAGTTCACCGCGTTGGCTTGCACTGATAAGTGAATCGGCATATTCGGCCATTTTTCACGGACTAACATAATCAGGCCAGGATCAGACATGATCAGCGCATCGGGCTGCATGGCAATCACAGGCTCTATGTCACGCATAAAGGTTTTTACTTTGGCATTGTGCGGCGCAATGTTGGACACCACGTAGAGCTTTTTACCAAGCGCGTGGGCTTCGTTGATACCCAATTCAAGATTGGCTAAGTCAAACTCGTTATTACGTACTCGTAAGCTGTAACGGGGTTGACCGGCGTAAACTGCATCTGCGCCGTACGCAAAAGCGTAACGCATATTCTTTAAGCTACCTGCGGGTGAAAGTAATTCAGGCGTAAACATAGAGACCTCCTACATTGAACTGAGTACAAGTCAGCTGTTGGGGTTTATCTGACAGCCCATTACAGAAGGGTGTCAGATCACAAACCGTGGGCAGTGGCTGCCCGTATTAAAAAAAGCGGCGTAGTGTAGTTGAATGTCAGGGAAGGGAGTTTGATCTGGATCATGTTGTGCCACCTAACAAGGATTGAAAAGTGGATCTGTAGCGTAATAAGTTACAAACCGAGTTGTATTTGCGAGAAGGCGACAACACGCCGTAAACCTTGACTTGGCTGGACGTTGCGGGTTCAAGCAAGAGTGAAGTTGCGCAAATTTCGCACGCAAAAGTCATAAACGATCCTAGGTTTTTCGCCGCAAAGCGCGTATAATCCGCGCCCGTTAACATTCACAAGCTAATTTTGGAGCAAAAGATGGCTTTAGAGCGTACTTTTTCTATCGTTAAGCCTGATGCGGTTGCTAAAAACCACATCGGTGCTATCTACAACCGTTTCGAAGCTGCTGGCCTTAAGCTAGTTGCAGCGAAAATGGTTCACCTTTCACAAGAGAAAGCAGAAGGCTTTTATGCTGAGCACAAAGAGCGTCCTTTCTTCGGCGCACTAGTGTCTTTCATGACTTCTGGCCCAGTAATGGTTCAAGTTCTTGAAGGTGAAGACGCAGTTCGTAAGAACCGTGAAATCATGGGTGCAACTAACCCAGCTCAAGCACTTGCTGGTACTTTACGTCACGATTTCGCTGACAGCATCGACGAGAACGCGGTACACGGTTCAGATTCTCCAGAGTCTGCTGCGCGTGAAATCGCTTACTTCTTCGCTGATGAAGAGATCTGTCCACGTACTCGTTAATCACGAGACTGGCCAAGGAAAAAGGGCTTAAGGGCCCTTTTTTCGTCCTTTGGCTTACTTGCCAAACGGTTTTGCGTTGTTTAACTGCTTAAAAGGGCACGCAATAGTCAACAAAATCGTTTGGAAGTCAGTCAAACTGGTGTTGTTTGTTTGATTTTTGTACAATTGTAAGGTGGGTTTGGCCCCATACATTTGTTCCCATGTGGTATTACTGAGGTTAGGGTTGTTCATGGACACTACTGTTAAGAAAATTAATCTACTGGATCTAAACCGCGAAGGCATGCGCGAATTATTTGCGTCATTTGGTGAAAAGCCGTTCCGCGCGGATCAAATGATGAAGTGGATTTATCACTTTGGTGTCGACAACTTTGACAACATGACCAACTTCAACAAAAAATTGAAAGCCACTTTACATGAAAAGTGTGAGATCCGCGCACCAGAAATCGCGGTCAAGCAAGTCGCTTCTGACGGCACTATCAAATACGCGCTACGCCTCGACGGTGGTCAGGAAGTCGAAAGCGTGTGGATCCCGGAAAAAGACCGTGCCACTTTGTGTGTGTCTTCACAAGTTGGCTGTGCGCTGGAATGTACTTTCTGCTCAACGGCGCAGCAAGGCTTTAACCGTAACCTTAAAGTCTCTGAAATCATCGGCCAAGTTTGGCGTGTAGCCACTGACATTGGTTTGTACGGTGACAGCACCCGCCGTCCGATCACCAACGTGGTGATGATGGGCATGGGTGAGCCGCTACTAAACTTAAACAACGTCGTGCCAGCAATGGAACTGATGATGGACGATTGGGGCTTTGGTTTGTCTAAGCGTCGCGTTACGTTAAGTACTTCAGGTGTGGTGCCTGCGCTGGATTTATTGAAAGAGAAAATCGACGTAGCGCTGGCGATTTCACTGCACGCACCAAACGATAAGCTGCGTGATGAAATTGTACCCATCAACAAAAAATACCCGATTGCTGAATTTTTAGCAGCATGTCGTCGTTATATTGATGGTTCAAAAGCCAATAAAGACGTCACTATTGAATACGTGATGCTGCAAGGTATTAACGACAGCACAGATCACGCCCATGAATTGGTGCAAGTGTTAAAAGGCACACCGTCGAAAATTAACTTGATCCCTTTTAATCCATTCCCGGGTAGTGATTACCAACGTTCGAGCAACAGCCGCATTGACCGTTTCTCTAAAGTATTACAAGAGGCAGGCTTAACTTGTATCGTCCGCCGCACGCGGGGTGATGACATTGATGCAGCCTGTGGTCAGCTGGTGGGTGATGTGAAAGACCGTACCAAACGTATGCTGAAGAAAAAGCAGCAAGACGATAACGCCATCAACATTGCTGTGAATGCTGGCTAACACCTTAGTACAAGCGGGATCTGTATCCCGCTTGTTGTTTGTGGCTAAGCAAAACCTGTGTTATTCCGATTGTCGTCGAAAACGCGTTGAAAAAAGGGTGATTCCCCAAGGCAATTCGGTAATATAGAGCCATGAATGGAATTGAGAAGCCTATTGCCATGCGCAAAGCCCTGATTTTGCCTATTACCTTGCTTGCCCTGAGTGGTTGTGTGAGTCAAACCACCTATTTAGGTAGTGAAAAACCCGTCGTTGAAAACGAGATAGACAACATCAATGCGGCGAAAACGCGCATCGCTTTGGCTTTGCAATATCTGCAAAGTGGCAACACCACGCAGGCAAAGTTCAATCTTGAGCGCGCCAGCCAATTTGCCCCTCAATTGCCAGAAGCCCATTATTCCTTTGCCTATTATTATCAACAAGTAAATGAGCCTCAGTTGGCCAAAGCGGCTTATCTTAAAGCGCTGGCGTTAGCGCCAAACGATCCAAACACTTTAAACAACTATGGGGTGTTTTTGTGTGGACAAGGTGAGTATGCTGACGCCGCGGTGCAATTTCATAGGGCCATTGCTGTACCGAGCTACTTAAGAGTCGCAGAAAGCTATGAAAACCTCGCGATGTGCGCACTCAAAGAAGATAACTTTGAGCTGGCAGAGCAGCACTTACGCAGTGCGATTAATCATAATGGGCAACGCCAGTCAGCTCTTATCAACCTCGCCACTTTACTGTACGCCAAAAGCGAATTACACCAAGCGCAAGGGGTTATTAAAAATTACGAAGACAAAGGTTTTATCTCACCGCAAAGTGTGTTTTTAAAGTACTTGCTAGAAACCCGAATGGGTCATATTGAACAGGCGGAGCTGCAAGCCAAAACCTTGCAACAGACTTACCCTGCCTCAGCACAGGCAGGTTGGTTGCGTGAAGATAAAGTCACTGAAAGCGATGTTGAACAGTTACGCCGCCAGTATCGCGATGCCAAATTAAGCTCTTTACTACAGCAAGGTGATGAACATGTGGTGAAACAGCCGCAGATTAAAATCACCCGTAAAGTGCCGGAGCGAGTCGTTGTTAACGAGCGTCGCTCAGAAGCCACCGCACCGCAGCCATCATTCATGGCCGATTCAGTGCCAACTCAGACAATAGCAACGCCTGCTGTGCCAACTAACTCAGCAAGCAATAGTACAAGCAATAGTAATAGCCCAGCAGCCAGTGCAAGCGTCGCTGAGGTACAATTTTATCAGCCAAAAGACAATGGCGTGGTGTTTAATCAAGCGCCAGCTGCTGCACCTGAGTTTAGTGCTGCATCAGCGCAGCACACTCAGCGCGAAACGGTGCCCATTGCATTGGCAATGCAAATGCCGTTACTGAATGAGCAGCTCCAAGTGCCTAAAGTGCCAGTACACACTGTGGCGTTAGGTGAGACGTTATTCAGCATTTCAGTGAAATATAATCTGAAAATGGCAAAATTATTGGCTTGGAATGCGGTTAAAGAGTCGCAACGCTTGCCAATAGGCAGTAAAATTTACCTCAATAATCCCCAAGTGGTCGCCGAGATTTTAAACGGCGATACGTTGTTGTCGGTCGCGAACCGCTATCACCTCATGGTGGATGATTTAATGCGCTGGAATAAATTGACTCCAGGTGTGGCCTTAATTGCCGGTCGCACCTTGCTAATCGTGGACCCGAATACTTACAAGCTATGAGCGAAGAAACTACATCAACTCAACCCGAAACAACGCTAGGACGCACACTCGCAGCAGCGCGTAAGCATAAGCAACTTAGTGTTGAGTACATTGCAACCAAACTTAAACTGACCCCAGTGCAAATCGAACGCATTGAGGCTGATGATTACTTGGGCCTTGGCCCTGAAACCTTTGTGCGTGGTTATATCAAAGGATTTTGTCAGGCAGTATCTCTTGATAAAGACGCTGTGCTGGCGTTATACGTTGGCCCGAAAGTGCCAGAAAAAGCGCGTCGGATGAAAAGCTTTTCACGCCGTACGGAAAAAGAAGCGCACGATAGCCGCTTAATGCTTATCAGCTATATCATTCTGGCGCTAGTGTTAGGCTCGTCAGCATTATGGTGGTGGCAAACCAGTAAAGTGGATAAAGCCATTGAAGTAGTGCCAGAGCGCACCGCTGCGCTTAGCGATGGTTTGCAGCCAATGGCGAACACAGAGTTAAGCAGTGACTTAACTGCCAAGACGCAGGATGAGTCAGTGAGTAACGCCAATGATGCGCTTCCAACAGCGGTTGGTCTTGACGAGCCGCTGAGTAATGAAGTCACAAACCAAGATATACCGACCGAGCCAAGTCGCAATGCTGAACAGGCTAATAGTGCGCCAAACACAGTGATGCCAATGCAAAGCCCTGCGCTTACTGCGCGTTTGCAGGCTGCCAACGGCAACGAGCAACACACCATAGTGATGACATTTCGTGATGAGAGCTGGGTCGAGATTTTTGACGCATCATCACAGCGGATTGCTTTTGGTGTGAAAAAGGCTGGCTATACGATGACAGTCGCAGGCCAAGCGCCATTTTCAGTGGTGCTTGGTAAACACCACTTAGTCGATGTCAGTTTTGATGGCAATCCGGTCGACTTATCTTCTTTACCTAAGAACCGCTTAGCTAAATTTCAATTACCCTTAACTGAGTAACCGTCATGTTTGCAGAATCTCCCATTAAACGCAGAAAATCGACCCGTATTTATGTCGGAAATGTGCCAATAGGGGATGGCGCCCCGATTGCAGTGCAATCGATGACCAACACCAATACCATGGATGTAGCGGCCACAGTCGCACAAATTCGTGCGATTGCTGCCGCTGGCGCTGACTTGGTGCGCGTCTCTGTGCCGACTATGGAAGCGGCCGAAGCGTTTCGCTTAATTAAAGAGCAAGCTGAGATCCCAGTGATCGCAGATATTCACTTTGATTACCGTATCGCCTTGAAAGTTGCTGAATACGGCGCTGACTGTTTGCGAATTAACCCAGGCAATATCGGCAACGAAGAGCGCATTCGTGCTGTCGTTGATGCTGCACGGGAGCGTAATATTCCCATTCGTATCGGTGTGAACGGCGGCTCATTAGAGCGCGATATTCAAGAAAAGTACGGTGAACCAACACCAGAGGCCTTGCTTGAATCAGCGATGCGCCACGTGGATATTCTACGTCGCCTTGATTTTGACCAGTTTAAAGTGTCAGTCAAAGCCTCAGATGTATTTTTAGCCGTAGGCGCATACCGTTTGCTGGCCAAAGAAATCGACCAGCCACTGCATTTAGGTATTACCGAAGCGGGCGGCTTTCGCGCTGGCGCAGTGAAGTCTGCCGTGGGTTTAGGCATGTTGCTCGCAGAAGGCATTGGTGACACCTTACGTATTTCATTAGCGGCTGATCCCGTACAGGAAGTTAAAGTCGGTTTTGATATTTTAAAGTCGCTGCGTATTCGCTCTCGCGGCATTAACTTTATTGCTTGCCCTAGCTGCTCGCGCCAAGAGTTCGATGTGGTTAATACCATGAACCAATTGGAAGAGCGTTTAGAAGATATCGTCGAGCCAATGACAGTCTCAGTGATTGGTTGCGTGGTGAATGGTCCTGGCGAAGCATTAGTGAGTGATATTGGCTTGGCAGGGGCAAATCGCCGTTCTGGATTGTATATCAATGGTGAGCGGCAGAAGACGCGCATCGACAATGATGATATCGTCAATCAACTTGAAGCACAGATCCGCGATTATTTAGACAACAAAATTGCGGTGAAAGTGGTAGAATAGCGCGCTTAAGCGTGATTTTATAACGGTTAATCGTTTACGTTTTAGTCCGACAAGCTATAATACAGCGCGCTTTTTGCGCTGTATTGGCGTTTTTATGCGCATAAACAGTCAAAGCATCAGATAAAATTAGGATTTTTTGTGGCAAAACAAATTCAGGCAATTCGTGGTATGAACGATTGTCTGCCAGGCGATACGCAAATTTGGCAGAAAGTAGAAACCATTTTACGTGAAACGGTGGCGTCTTACGGTTACCAAGAGATCCGTTTCCCGATTGTTGAATCCACCGATCTGTTTAAACGTTCTATCGGCGAAGTGACTGACATTGTTGAAAAAGAAATGTATACCTTTGCAGATCGCAACGGTGACAGTCTCACGCTACGCCCAGAAGGCACCGCCGTGTGCGTACGTGCTGGTAATGAACATGGGTTGTTGTACAACCAAGAGCAGCGTTTATGGTATATGGGGCCAATGTTCCGCCATGAGCGCCCACAAAAAGGTCGTTACCGTCAGTTTCACCAATTTGGTGTTGAAGCGTTTGGAATCGCAACAGCAGATATTGATGCCGAGATGATTCTGCTTACCGCACGTTTATGGAAAACCTTTGGTATTGATAAACACGTACGGTTAGAGCTGAACTCTCTGGGGTCTAATGAAGCACGTGCCAACTATCGCGATGCGCTGATTGCCTTTTTAGAACAGCATCTCGATGTATTAGACGAAGACTGCAAACGTCGGATGTATACTAATCCACTACGGGTACTGGATACGAAAAATCCCGAGATCCAAGCGGTATTGGTTGATGCACCAAAGCTGTCAGCTTATCTCGATGAAGAATCTCGCGCACATTTTGTAAATTTGTGTGAACGATTAGACGCAGCTGGCGTCGAATATCAGGTTAACGAAAAGCTGGTCCGTGGACTGGATTATTACAACCGTACGGTGTTTGAGTGGGTGACCGAAAGTTTAGGCTCACAAGGCACAGTCTGTGCGGGTGGCCGTTACGATGGTATGGTTGAGCAACTCGGCGGCAAAGCAACGCCAGCATTTGGTTTTGCCATGGGGATGGAGCGTCTTATTCTGATGTTGCAAACCTTGGAATGTGTTGGTGAACTACGCCGTGATGTGGATGTGTTTGTTGCTGCAATGGGTGACAAAGCCAGTATCCAAGCGCCAGTTATTGCTGAACAGCTACGCAACGAAATCGCCGGATTACGGGTGATGGTGCATGCTGGTGGCGGTAACTTCAAAAAACAATTAAAACGCGCAGATAAAAGTAATGCAGTAGTTGCCTTGATTTTAGGTGAAGATGAGCTTGCACAAGGACTTATCACTGTAAAATACCTGCGTGAAGAAAAAGAACAGGTCACGCTTGAGCTTGCCGCCGTTAAGGCCTTGCTCGCAACCCTGATTGCATAAGAGGTAAGCATGGAAATTTATTCAACAGAAGAACAACAAGCCGAAGCGATAAAACGATTTTTCCGTGAAAATGGTATATCACTGGCATTAGGTATTGTGCTTGGTTTGGGTGGCTTATATGGCTGGAAAGCCTACAACGCGCATCAAATTTCAAGCGCAGAAGCAGCCTCTGACGCGTTCAACAAATACGTTGAAAACGACGATGTGCTAGCCAACAGCGATGCATTTATCAAAGACAATGCCGACTCTAATTATGCAGTGTTGGCGGCATTTGTTGCTGCGAAAAAAGCAGTTGAAGAAAAGCAACTCGATAAAGCGGCAGAGAAGCTGAACTGGGCGGTGGATAACGTTAAAAACGACGAGCTTAAAGCGACTGCGTTACTACGTTTAGCGCGTGTTCAAGCGGCACAAGGTCAAGCGGAACAAGCATTGGCAACGTTGGCAAAAGCGATGCCAGCAAGCTTTGCAGCGCAAGCGGCAGAGATCAAAGGTGACATTAAACTAGCTCAAGGTGACAGTGAAGCAGCTCGTGCTGCCTACCAAGAAGCTGTTGACCAAGGTGGTGCTGATAACAATCCACTCCTACAGGTTAAACTGGACGATCTTGCTAAAGCTGCCAGCGTAAACTAAGGAGATAACATGAGAAAGCTCGCTTTTGCGGTTGTCGCTTTATGTGGCTCTTTAGTGTTGGCTGGTTGTTCTTCTAACGACGATGAAGAAGAATTAAAGCTGCCAGAAATCGTTAACCAGTTTGAAACCAAAGTGGCGTGGCAGCACAGTGTGGGTGATGGGGTTGAGCATTACTTCTCGCGTTTAACGCCAGCGGTCTACAAAGACGTTGTATATAGCGCGTCACGCGATGGCCACGTTGCGGCATTTGCGGTTGCTGACGGCAAACGTCTGTGGGAAACCGACGTGCGTGAAAATGCCTCATTTTGGCCATGGCAAGACAGCACGAGTGCCAAGTTATCCGGTGGTATTTTACAAGCTTACGGCAAACTGTTTATCGGCTCAGAACATGGCTCAATCGTTGCGCTAGACCGTGATACCGGTGCAGTAGTGTGGCGTAAGTCTGTGCCTGGTGAAGCATTATCAATGCCTGCAGCGGGCGATGGCCTTATCTATGTTAACTTAGGCTCAGGTAAATTACTGGCGCTGCACCCAGATAGCGGTGAAGAGCGCTGGAGCTATGAGCAAGAAATGCCAGCGTTGACGCTACGCGGCTTAAGCTCACCAACGGTTGCCAGCGGTGGTGTGTTGGTCGGTGAGGAAACAGGCCGTTTGTCGGTATTGATTTCTGCATCGGGTTATCAAGCTTGGAGCGCTGATGTAGCTGTGGCTAAAGGGGCATCTGAGTTCGAACGTTTAGTCGACGTAGATACAAAACCGTTAGTTAGTGGCAACAATGTTTATGCGATTGCCTATAATGGTAACTTAGCGGCAATTGAACTGCGTGGCGGGAATGTGATTTGGAAACGCGAATACAGTAGTTATCGCGAAATGAGCATAGATCTGCAAACAATCTACCTAGTAGACAGTAACGGTGTGATCTACGCTTTAGATAAAGATTCTGGGATTGAACGTTGGAGCCAATCGGGGTTACGTGGCTGGTATGTCACAGGACCTGCGGTATTTGGCAAGTATCTGGTCGTAGGCGATCAGGAAGGTAATCTGCACTGGTTGGATAAAGAAACAGGCCAGCTTGTTTCACGTGCAGAGTTTGATAGTTCGGGCTTTTATGTGGAGCCAATCGTTGCCGACGATAAGTTAATCGTTGTGACGCGTGATGGTGAAGTAAGTGCCATAGCACAGCCTTAATGCTGTTCATTTAATGCGTTTTGCAAGGCTTCGCTTGGCGAAGCCTTTTGTTGTTTATAAAAGGGGTTGTTTATGCTTCCTGTGATCGCTCTTGTAGGGCGACCCAATGTAGGCAAATCTACATTATTCAATCGGCTGACACGTACGCGTGATGCGCTCGTGGCCGACTTTCCGGGCCTAACCCGTGACCGTAAATATGGTCAGGCTAAGTATGAAGGCTATGAGTTTATTGTGGTGGATACTGGTGGTATCGACGGCTCAGAGGAAGGGATTGAATCTGAAATGGCACAACAATCGCTATTAGCGATTGAAGAAGCCGATGTGGTGTTATTTTTGGTGGATGCGCGTGCGGGGCTTACTTCGGCGGATCAAGCTATCGCTGAACACCTGCGCAAACAGCAAAAGAAAAGTTTTGTGGTTGCCAACAAAATTGACGGTATTGACGCCGATATCGCAACTGCTGAATTTTATCAATTAGCTTTAGGTGAAGTGCACCAAATCGCGGCCGCCCATGGCCGTGGTGTAACACAGCTACTTGAATATACTTTGACGCCCATTTTGGCTGAAATGAACCCACAGCAAGAAGCTTTGGACGAAGATGACGAAGCGCTGCTGGACATCTATGACGACGAAGGCAAAGAGCTAGACGAAGAGGTAGTTCAAGACTTCAGTGATAAGCCAATTAAACTGGCGATTGTTGGTCGTCCAAACGTCGGTAAATCCACGCTCACCAACCGTATTTTAGGTGAAGAGCGGGTTATCGTTTACGATATGCCAGGCACGACGCGTGACTCTATTTATATCCCAATGACGCGTAACGAGCGGGAATATATCCTGATTGATACGGCTGGGGTACGTAAGCGTAAAAAAGTTTCTGACGTAGTTGAAAAGTTCTCTGTTATTAAGACTTTGCAAGCTATTGAAGATGCCAACGTGGTGTTGATTGTGGTCGATGCCCGTGAAGGGATCTCAGATCAGGATTTAAGCTTAATTGGTTTTGCGCTCAATGCTGGCCGTTCAATCGTGATGGCGGTGAACAAATGGGATGGTTTGGACGAGTACGTGAAAGAGCGTATTAAGTCGGAATTAGACCGCCGTTTAGGCTTTATTGATTTTGCGCGTATTCACTTTATCTCAGCACTACACGGTACAGGTGTAGGTCACCTGTTTGAGTCGGTTGATGAAGCATATGATTCAGCAACGCGTCGTGTTAGCACTGCGATGCTACGCCGTATTATGGATATGGCACAGGCCGATCACCAGCCGCCATTAGTCGGTGGTCGTCGCGTGAAGCTGAAATATGCGCACGCGGGTGGTTATAATCCACCACGCTTTGTTATTCACGGTAACCAAGTTCATGATTTACCAGACAGCTATAAGCGTTATCTGATGAACTATTACCGTAAAGCCCTGAATATTATGGGAACGCCGATTAAAATCGAATTCCGTGAAGGGGATAACCCATTTGCTGGTCGCAGCAACCGGATGACGATTTCGCAAAAACGTAAATTGCGTAATTTCATCAAAGAAAATCGCAATAAGCAGTAAATAATGCGAACAAAAATAAGGAGCCTGAGTGCTCCTTATTTTTTGCTCATGTTTTTATCACTGCTATTTTCTCGTGCCATTTCTAGTCATTCATTACTGATAAAACAAAGGATGATGACCTGTAATGTCTTTAAGAAGAGCGCTAAATGACACATTGCGACAAGAGACATTTGCACTGTGTTGCAATTCCGTTACTATGTAATTCAATGTGTTTGCTGTACAAATGAACTGCAAGTCTATGGCACAACTTTTAAAAACCGTTATTTATGTCGACAACGTCGAAGAAGTCTTAGATTTTTACTACCAAGCATTTGGTTTAAGTACTTTAGGACTCAATGACAGCGGAGATTACGGTGAGTTGGATACAGGTGAAGTGGTATTGGCGTTTGCGGCTCATCCACTCGCGCAATCGCAATTTAAGCAAAACTATATACGCTGCCAGCCAAAACAACCCGCGCTTGGCTTTGAACTGGTGTTGCAATGCGACAATGTTACTGAGTGCTATGACCGAGCAGTGGCGGCTGGAGCCGAACCATTCTCCCCACCCGTGACAAAAGGTGAACATATTCAAGCTTATGTGCGCGCGATTGAAGGGACTTTAGTCGCATTGGTCAGTGTACTTGGCACAGATTAACTGACTACTTTAGGCAGGCATTGCAAGGAAAATAGATTTTACAATAGTTCCCCACTTCACTAAAACTGTAACAAATGTTATATTTAGGTAAATTTTAGTTTCTGTAAGTCTAGGCGTTATAGACTTGCGTTCAGGATGTGGGTTAGAGTTATTGAGGGAATCATGCAAACGCCTGAAGAATACGAGATAACCGAAAGAGTTGCGACGCTGTTTAAGCAGCTAAAAAAGCAAAAAGGTTATACCAAAAAAGTGATCAGCGAAAAATTAGGTATAGGCCTCACCACGTTGGATGATTATCTCAATGGCGTTAGCTCTTTTAAAGTGGGTACTTTGCTTAAAGTTGCACAATTATGCCGAGTCAATATTGGTGACTTAATGACTGGCAATGGCCAGTTTGCTGCGCAACTAAAAGAGTCTGATGCGGATAATTGTAAAGCCGAATCTACTTCTAAAGCATCGGATAGCGAACGCTAATCGCTTGATAGTTAAAGGTGAATAAAGTGAATTGCAGATTTGACTCCGGAAAAATGATCTCTTCAAAATTATGTGACTTAGTAAAAGGTGGCGCCCCTAAAAATAGAGATGACCCTTATCCTAAAACTACAGCGGCATCAATTAAAGCGGATATCTGATGGTGCCAGTTAGCAATTTTAGGCGTCTAAATTTCCCCTTTATTTGGACAATTGGCTGATGTTGCGAAAGGTAAAAATATGAAAACCAGATTGAAATCTAGTAAATTAATTTCTTTATCAGTATGTGGCTTTATAAAAGGCGGCACTTACAATCGAGACGAACCATTTCCCCAAGCAAAATCTGCACAAATAACAAAGGCAGAAATGGAATGTGAAAAAAAACCTTAACCTGATACTTCTTTCAGGACGGTTTGTTGTGGCTCAGTAGCGTCTTTCAACGGATTTTGGAATTATGAGTAACTTTAATAAACTATTATTATTCGTGATTGCCTTTTCAGTGTTTTATTTTATGGCATTTGAGGCAAAAGCACATTGGCAATATTATATATCTGGGCTGGTGTTAATTTGGGTTGCAACGAGAAAGAATTTAAACTTGAATGTGGTTGCTGGTATTTTGTTGTTGGTCTCCTTTTTTGAGGCGTTATCCGATTCTTTCATAACAGCTCATCTAATAAAGAAGGTTCCTATTCTTTATTCTAATGGGGCTGTATATACAGTGGCGATATTTTTTTCTGTTCTTTCAGTTTTTTTACTTAAATACCGTTGGGAAATTATGCTGCGTTTTGCGCCATTTTTTGCCAAAGATCAACAGGCTTATATTAATAAAACCGGTCCTTGTGTGGCGGATGCGCCGCTGATAACTGTCTATTTAATCTTAATAGTGTCAACCATTCTAACGTTTATCGAGCACCTGCTGATGAATGCCCATGAGTTTGGCGCATCAAAGGAGTTTGTGCAGTTTTTCCGCAGTCATATTTTCTTTTACTATAGTTTTGATTACGTCAATATTATCGGTCGTAGTATTATGGTTGCGATTTTAGTGGGCGCGCAGATTATTTATCAACATAACTTAAAAAATCAGTTGCGTAATAAAGCAGCCTAGTTTGAGTTCTAGAGTAAACGCAGAAAAGAAACTTTTTACCTTCCGCTATATTGCGCGATATAACATCGCGTCCAAAGAGAATCACCTGTTTCTGCATTGTAGGCGGGGTTTTATACTCCGCTGGTTTAGCCGATGTGGCGTGATATAACATCGCACCCACAGAGTATCAGCTGTTCCTGCATTGTAGGCAGGGTTTTACACCCCGCTGGTATATTTAACTCAGTCCCTTAATTGCCTTGCCAATACCATCTAAGGTGAGTGGGTACATGCGCGCTTGCATTAACTCTTTAATAAAGCCAATTGATTGATAATAAGACCAATATTGCTCTGGCTGAGGGTTAAGCCAAGCGACTTTTTCAAAATGCTGAGTTAAGCGGTTTAGCCAAACGCTACCGGGTTCTTGATTCCAATGCTCAACACTGCCTCCGGGATAGGCGATTTCGTACGGCCCCATAGTCGCATCGCCAACAAAAATCAGCCGATAATCTTTTCCAAAACGGTGGATCAGCTGATACGTGTCGATGGCTTCACTATGCCGACGCGCATTGTCTTGCCAAACTTGCTCATAAACACAGTTATGGAAATAAAAGAATTCTAGGTGCTTAAATTCGCTTCGTGCGGCACTAAAGAGTTGTTCGCAGATATGGATGTAATCGTCCATCGATCCACCAATATCAAATAGCATAATCACATTAACGGCGTTATGTCGCTCTGGACTCATTTTTACATCCAGCATGCCGCCTTGTTGAGCTGTGGCTTTAATGGTGGCGTTTAAGTCGAGTTCATCACTGGCACCACTACGGGCAAACTTACGTAGTTTTTTCAGTGCCAATTTCATGGTGCGGCTAGAAATATCGGCATTGTCGTCTAAATTGCGGTATTGGCGTTTATCCCACACTTTTACCGCGCGGCGTTGGCGATTATCTTCTTGCCCAATGCGCACACCTTCGGGATTGTAACCGTAGGCACCAAAAGGTGAGGTGCCGCCCGTACCAACCCATTTATTGCCACCAGCATGACGACCTTGCTGCTCATGTAAGCGCTCTTGCAGGGTTTTTAGCAATTGCTCTAAACCGCCTAGGGCTTTGAGCTGTTGTTTTTCTTCTTCGCTTAAGTGTTTTTCAAACTCTTTACGTAGCCATTCTTCAGGCAAACTGTGTTGGCGTAGCGCCTCAAGTAAATCAATACTTTCAATGCCAGCAAAATAGTCGGCAAAGGCGCGGTCATATTTGTCAAACTGAGTTTCGTCTTTAACCACGATAGTGCGCGTAAGGTGATAAAACCCATCTAAATCCGCAAAGCTTAGCCCCGCTTGCAGTGCTTTCATTAAATCTAGCCACTCGCGTAGGCTGACTTTGACTCCGTAGCGTTTTAAGGTGAAGAAAAACGACAGCAGCATGCTAGCGTCTCGCCATAAAGGCCAGTTTTTCGACTAAACTCACGTCTTGCTCGTTTTTAAGCAGCGCGCCAAATAACGGCATTAATCCTCCTTGGTGAGTTTTATCGCGTAACGTATCTGGGCTGATATCGTCGGCCATCAGGAGTTTTAGCCAATCTAGTAATTCGCTGGTGCTGGGTTTCTTTTTTAGACCCGGTACATCACGGAGTTTAAAAAACACTTCAAGCGCTTCTTTGACCAGCTTCTGGGTGATATCGGGATAATGCACCGCGATGATCTGCGCCATTTCTTGTTGACTTGGAAAATCAATATAGTGGAAGAAACAACGACGTAAAAAAGCATCCGGCAGTTCTTTTTCGTTGTTAGAGGTGATGATCACAATCGGCCGCACTTGCGCTTTAACTTGTTGGCCGGTTTCGTAAACATGAAACTCCATTTTATCTAGCTCAAGCAGCAAGTCGTTAGGGAATTCAATGTCGGCTTTATCAATTTCGTCAATCAATAATACTGGGCGTTTATCGGCAGTAAAGGCCTGCCACAGTTTGCCTTGCTTAATATAGTTGGCGATATCATGCACGCGCGGGTCGCCAAGCTGGCTGTCGCGTAAGCGCGAAACCGCATCGTACTCATATAGACCTTGCTGCGCTTTGGTTGTCGACTTAATGTGCCATTGTAATAAGTCAGTATTTAAACTTTTTGCCAGCTCCTCGGCCAGCAAAGTTTTCCCTGTGCCCGGCTCACCTTTAATGAGCAGGGGCTTTTCTAACACTACAGCGGCGTTAACGGCTTGCTGCAAAGCTGCGGTGGCAATATAAGAATCGGTGCCAGTAAAAAACATAATTAAGTCCTGGTCAGAGCTGTTGTGGTTATCTTGCCACAGTCACTGGTTTGGCTCAATCAGCAGGGCCGATGTAGCGAAAGCGAGGCACAGTTTGACCATCAACGGTGACCATTTCTGTAAACATAGTGAGCGGTCGCAGCCAAAAATCATAATCACCATATTGGGTTTGATACACCACATGGAGTTCTTCATTTTCGCTGTGTTTCGCGACCATCAGCACTTTATAAAGCGGGCCTTTATAATGTTGATATATCCCGGGTTTGAGTAGAGTTGTCATAATGGCTCCATAAACACCCGCCAGAGCAGATACATGCTCAGCAGGATCGAGTATAATGCGGCGGTTTTTGATACTGGGTTAGTAAAGATGAATTATATTGCGCTTGATGACTTTAAAAAAGCTTGGGTGTTTCGCCATCAGGATTTGCCAATTGTGCCAGAAGATTTGGCCTTGATTAAGCCAATGAGTGCATCGCGCGCAGCGACCTTGTGGGCATCCTCTATCAGTAAAGAAAAAGACCATCCTGATTTTTTTGTTGCCTCTGAATGGACTGGCGATAACAAAACTTGGTCGACAAGCTTGGACTGGGAACGTGCTTGGGAAGCAGGCGAAACACAATTACCAGACGCTATCTGCGAGTTTTTACAGTGGGAAAATAACACCACAGTGTATTTCTGCTTATCACGGGATCAAATCATAGAAACACGCTTTGATGTGTTTAAACGTTGTTGGCAGAATTTTATGTTTTTGGCGGACGGCAGCTTATTGCTCGGTAAAAAACGTGACTCGGTAGCCCAGTTTATGGCAGATGGTAAGGTTAAGTTGGGAAATAAGCCCAAAGCTTAACGCTCAAACTGCCCACTTCGGACATAAATCAGCCACTTGGCGTTTATTTGTCCGCCCTGACGTGCTATAAATTCTGCTCTAGCCCAAGTTATTGTTAACCTCGTATACCCATATTATTTGACGTTGCAGGTCGGCGGCAAGAAAGCAAACTCCCATGAGCAAAGATGTGCTCTGTAATTGGGAGGACGGAACACTGCTGTTGCAAATAACAAGGGTATATATCTAAGCAAGGCTTGGTTGACACAGGGGTCATTTTGAAACGAGCGGCAAGTGCAGCGGAGCAACAAACCACCATTTGGCACAATGAGGCGGAGCGATTAGCATTTGCTGAGCTGGCGAATGTGTTTTATGCCCGTGAAATTAAGCAGTTAGTGCTACAGCCAGATGCCGAACGTATGCGCCGTTTGCTAGGTAGCTTGCCGTATTATGTAGAGCGCGCCGCGCGGCACATAGTACAAGGTGATATTCCCATCCCGTTAGACACACAAAATGCCTGTTGGTTAAGCCCAATCAAAAAGCCACCCCTAGTCGATACCGATGCTGCCACAGGGTTTTATCAGCAATATGCGCAAATTGGTTTAGTGGTGCCCGTGCTACGTTGGGATGAGGTTTATTGTCAGCTATTCATAGACAGTCTAGATCAACTAGGCGACAATAGTCTGCATTGCAATCAGTTTGGCTGGTTTGCGCGTGATGGTCAGAGCCAGTCGCAATCCGGTTTGGTGTTATTGAAACCCACTAAAGCTGTGATGACAGCCGCATGTTGCGGCCATCAATGGCGTTTAGGAAAAGC
Source organism: Pseudoalteromonas fenneropenaei (assembly GCF_042643375.1). Taxonomy (NCBI): domain Bacteria; kingdom Pseudomonadati; phylum Pseudomonadota; class Gammaproteobacteria; order Alteromonadales; family Pseudoalteromonadaceae; genus Pseudoalteromonas; species Pseudoalteromonas fenneropenaei. The sequence goes on along the minus strand of NZ_JBHRSD010000034.1, from coordinate 27,995 downwards.
TAATACACCACGATTACTCAGTTTGCGTGAAATGCTGCTGGCCAGCAGTATAAATTGGCGCGATGTAAAACGCCGCAAAACCGCCCAGTCCCAGCGATAGAAGTACCTTGGAGCAAGCATGCGACTGTTTCAACTTATTTTACTTTGCCTAGCCGGCTATATTCAGTACCAGTTGTGGTTTGGTCGCAACGGTATTCATGATTACGTACAAATTAAGCATGCGGTGCAAGCTCATCAAGATGCAAACGCAGGGCTCACCAAGCGCAATAAGTTACTAAAAGCAGATATTGAAGATTTGAAACTTGGCCTAGAAGGGGTAGAAGAGCGTGCCCGTCATGAGCTGGGAATGATTAAAACCAATGAAACCTTTATCCGCGTTTTACCTGCAAAACAACCATGAATAAAGATTTAAAAATTGCTGCGGTTATTCCCGCAGCTGGGGTTGGCAGCCGTATGCAGCTAAGCTACCCCAAACAATACCTGAAAATTGCCGAAAAAACCGTGCTGCAACACACTCAGGAAAAACTCAGCCAACTTAATTATTTGTCGCATTTGGCCATTGCTGTCAGTGCAGATGATCCTTACTTTGCCACGCTTAACTTGCAAGATGAGCGAATCGTTAAAGTCATCGGTGGTGAAACTCGTGCTGATTCGGTACTTAACGCGTTACGTGCATTACAAGCTGATGCGCCCGACTGGGTGCTAGTACACGATGCGGCGCGACCATTAGTGACAGTGGCTGATATCGATAACTTAGTGCAAAGCTGCTTGGCTGCCGACGAAGGTGGGATTTTAGCTGCTAAGGTCAAAGACACCATCAAGCGCGGTACTAGCCATATTGAAACCACAGTACCGCGTGATACGCTGTGGCAAGCTTTAACTCCGCAGTTTTTCCGTTTCAATGAGCTGTTACAAGCACTTACAGATGCCAAACAAGCAGGGAGCGAAATCACCGACGAGGCATCGGCTATGGAGCGGTTGGGTTATCCAGTACGCTTAGTCGCGGGGCGTAGCGACAATATTAAAATCACTTCACCAGAAGATTACGAGTTAGCGTGTTTTCTACTAACCAAAACAGGAAAAGTATGATGATGAGAATCGGTCACGGCTTTGATGTGCATAAATTTGGTGGCGCCGGCCCAATTACTTTAGGCGGCGTAAAAATCCCTTACGAGCAAGGCTTTATTGCGCATTCTGATGGTGATGTGGCAATTCACGCGCTGTGCGATGCACTCCTTGGCGCGTTGGCACTGGGCGACATTGGTAAACATTTTCCTGATACCGCCAGTGAATACGAAAATATCGATAGTCGGATTTTGTTGCGCCATGTTATGAGTTTAGTGACAGCCAAAGGTTATCAAATAGGTAACTTGGACGTCACCATAGTGGCGCAAGCGCCAAAAATGGCACCGCATATTCAAAGCATGCGGGAAATTCTTGCCGCTGATTGTTTGTGTGAAGTAGACCAAGTAAACGTCAAAGCCACCACTACAGAAAAGTTGGGCTTTGAAGGGCGTAAAGAGGGGATCTCTAGTCACGCTGTAGTGCTGTTGGTAAAAGCGTAATGGAACTGGCATATCTTTACGGCCAGCCAAGCGCAACGGCTGAGTTTAAAACGCAAGTTGAAGACTTTATGGTCGACGAGCTGATGGATATTGAGTTCAGCGGGGAAGGCGAGCATGTGTGCTTGCAAATTGTTAAACGTGGCGAAAATACCCTCACAATTGCAAAAGCGATTGCCAAGCTGGCGGGCGTGCAACTGCGCGATGTCAGCTATGCGGGCTTAAAAGATCGTCATGGCGTTTGTACGCAATGGTTTAGCGTACCGGTCGCAATTAAAAAGCACATTGATTTTAGCGCGCTCAATAACGACCACTGTTTTGTGCTGCAGCAACTTCGCCACAATCGGAAATTGCGTACAGGCTGCCATCGTGGTAATCGCTTTAAGATCACGCTGCGCAAAGTGTCGGACATTCGCGCTGTACTTTCACGGGTAAATGCAGTGCGCCAAGGCGTACCTAATTACTTTGGGGAACAGCGCTTTGGCTTTAATGGCCACAATTTGACTATGGCAGAGCGGATGTTCGACGGTGAGCCTATTCGCGATAAAAAGCTGCGTGGGTTGGTGATTTCTGCTGCTCGCTCAGCGCTATTTAACTTTGTGGTGAGCGAGCGCGTGAAGGCTCATGGTTTAGCCGTTAGTTGGCCACGAGAGATCTTTTTACTTGAAGGTAGTAACGCGTTTTTTGAAGAAGACCTCAACGACAGTAATGTGGCGCGTCTTTTAGCAGGGGATATACATTTGTCTGCCCCCTTGTATGGTAAAGGCGACAAAGGCATAGTAGCACAAGAACAACAATGGCTGTCATGCTACCAGAAATGGTGTGAAGGGCTGTGCCAATTGGGGTTGAAAATGGAGCGTCGGGCACTGCGCTTGTTACCACGCGACTTTGCGGTAAAAACCTTGGACGAACACAGTTTAGAATTGAGTTTCAGCTTACCAAAAGGCACTTTTGCGACTGCGGTACTCAGGGAGCTGGTGCAATATCAGGATGTGAGTAAAGGCAGCACAGAGGAAAATGAATAATGCATATTTTGCTTAGTAATGATGATGGCGTCCACGCTAAAGGCATTGCCATTTTGTATCAAGCGCTGTGTCAAATTGCGACTGTCACTGTGGTTGGCCCAGATAGAAACTGTAGCGGCGCGAGCAGCTCGCTGACACTCTTAAACCCACTGCGTGCCACCACCTTAGACAATGGTTTTATCTCAGTTAATGGCACCCCAACTGATTGTGTGCACTTAGGTGTGAACCAGTTACTGGCAGAAAAACCGGACTTGGTCGTTGCTGGTATTAATAATGGCGCAAACTTGGGTGATGATACGCTCTACTCAGGCACAGTGGCTGCAGCGATGGAAGGGCGGCACATGGGCTTACCTGCAATTGCAGTATCGTTGTGTTCCAAATATGAAGCGCATTACGAAACTGCCGCGGCGGTTGCGGTTGATATCATCAAGCAGCTTCATGCTCATCCGTTGCCAAAAGATCAGATCATTAATCTCAATGTGCCAGACATTCCCCTCAATGAACTTAAGGGCGTTAAAGTGACGCGTTTAGGTGCGCGCCATAAAGCCGAAACCATGACTAAGCGTGAAGATCCTTGGGGTCGTGATATTTACTGGTACGGTTCGCTTGGTAATGAAAGTGATGCCGGTGAAGGAACTGATTTTCATGCCATTAATAACGGCTATGCGTCAGTCACTCCGTTGCAAATTGATATGACTGCCCACAGCAGTATCGCGGCAATGAAAACTTGGCTACAGGTGGACTAAGTGTTAGCAAATTACAATCGCAGTGCCGCGGCGCTAAGAGCGCAAGTACAAGCGCAAGGGATAAGTGATAGCACTATCCTCGATGTGATAGAAAAAACACCACGGCATTTATTTGTCGATGATGTTTTGAAGCATAAATCGTATGAAAATACCGCATTGCCGATTGGACAAGGACAAACAATTTCTCAGCCTTATATTGTTGCAAAAATGACTGAGCTGCTAAAGCAGGCAGGTGTGACAGGGCGAGTGCTAGAAATTGGCACTGGATCTGGCTATCAAACTGCGGTGCTGGCCCAAGTATTTAGCGAAGTGTGCTCAGTTGAACGCATTAAGTCACTGCAATGGCAGGCAAAACGGCGCTTGCATCAGCTAGATTTATATAATGTAGCGATGAAACACGGCGACGGCTGGCAAGGGTGGTCAAGTAAGGCCCCATTTGCTGGAATTTTGGTGACGGCTGCCGCCAAAACTGTACCTGAAGCTTTATTAGCGCAATTGGCTGAAGGGGGGGTGATGATTGCGCCCATCGGTGAGCAAGAACAAACCTTAATGCGCTACAGCAAAACCGCAGAAGGGATTAAAGCCGAACGTTTAGCTGCAGTGCGTTTTGTGCCTTTGGTTGCTGGCGATATTGTGCTTTAATTATACTATCATGATTTTGTTTAATTTTACCGCAACTAGCCGCGTGATGTGAGGACGACTTGATGGCACATTTACGCCCAATTTGTTTGGCCATGATGTGCATGCTGGTAACTGCGTGTGCAACTCGCACGGCTCCCGCTCCGGTAAAAAACCTTTCAACTAGTCAGACCACTAATAAACAAAAAATTCACATAACTGGTAACACTTATACGGTTAAGAAAGGCGACACGCTTTTCTCGATAGCTTTCAGCGCCAATAAAGATTATCGCGAAGTAGCCAAACTCAATAAAATCGCAGCCCCTTACACCATTTTTCCCGGTCAAAGTCTGCGTTTAGAACATTTCAAAAATGAAAATAAAAAGCGCAAAAAATATACCAACCTGAGCAATAAGTCTAGCAACCAGCGGCCAAAAGCTAACAAAAATGTAAAAAAAGAGCTTGCTAAGCAAAATCAACGAGAGTATGTTCAAAATCAAGCCGATAAAAAATCTAATGTTACCAAACAGTTGGATAGTAAAGAGGTACGATGGATTTGGCCTGCGGAGGGGAAGTTAGCCCAACGCTTTTCGACTAAGGAAAATGGCTACAAAGGTTTGCAGATTAGTAACAAACAAGGGACGAGCGTGGTTGCTGCTGCGAGTGGTGTTGTGGTGTATGCGGGGAGTGCCCTGCGGGGATACGGTAATTTAATCATTTTGAAACACGATGATGATTACCTTAGTGCCTATGCCCACAACTCAAAATTGCTTGTTAAAGAGCAACAGCAAGTTAAAGTTGGCGAAAAAATTGCCGAAATGGGTAATACAGATGCTGAAATATCGGCGCTCAGATTTGAGATCCGTTTTCAAGGGCAGGCTGTCGATCCAGTGCGGTATTTGCCAAAAATTTAATGTAACCAGCTGGACGGATCTTGAATATTAAGTTGCTTGGGAGGACGGTATGAGTCAAACAGCGAAACTTGAATCAAAGAAAACGAGCGATTTTGAAGACAAATTTGAAGAAGATGTGAGCTTAGACGAAGAGCTGCAGGATGAATTGCTCGTCGAAGAAGAGGACGCTGAAGAAGAGATTTTCATCAAAGATGAAGCGGTAAAAAATCTTGATGCCACTCAGCTTTACCTAAGCGAAATTGGTTTTTCACCTTTGTTGAGTGCGGAAGAGGAAGTGTACTTCGCTCGTAAAGCATTAAGAGGTTGTGAGGCATCGCGTAAACGCATGATTGAAAGTAACTTACGCTTAGTAGTGAAAATTGCTCGTCGTTACAACAATCGTGGGTTAGCGTTACTTGACCTTATTGAGGAAGGTAACTTAGGTTTGATCCGTGCGGTTGAGAAATTCGATCCTGAACGTGGATTCCGTTTTTCAACTTACGCCACTTGGTGGATCCGTCAAACCATTGAGCGCGCGATTATGAATCAAACGCGTACTATACGTTTGCCAATTCACGTTGTGAAAGAATTGAATGTTTACCTGCGTACTGCACGTGAACTCACTCAGAAGCTGGATCATGAGCCTACTGCGGAAGAAATTGCAGCGTGCTTAGATAAGCCAGTGGAAGAGGTGAGTCGGATGTTGCGACTCAACGAAAAGATCACCTCAGTCGATACACCGATTGGCGGTGAGAATGACAAAGCGCTGTTAGATGTACTAACAGATGAGCGTGGTTTTGGCCCTGAAACCGAAGTCCAAAGCAATGATATTAATAAGCATATTGTTGATTGGCTAGGTGAGTTGAATCCAAAACAACGCGAAGTGCTAGCACGCCGTTTTGGTTTACTCGGTTATGAGCCATCGACACTTGAAGATGTGGGTCGTGAAATTGGCTTAACCCGTGAGCGAGTAAGACAAATTCAGGTTGAAGCGCTGCGCCGCTTAAAAGATATTTTGCAGCATGAAGGACTGAGCACTGACAGTTTATTTGAGCAGTTGTAAGTCAACGTAAGAGCTGAAAAAACCACTTTTATAGTGGTTTTTTTGTTTTTGCTGCAGGTTTGGCAACTCGCCACCAGTAATTCCAATCTGCATTAATACTTGGTCAATTTGGAGGATTAAATTTTACCCCTAACTTTGCTGGAAGTTTCTCATTTACGACAGCATAAATGTAGGAGGTAGAGTAATGCGGGCGCAAATAGCAAAGCCACCGTTGTGTTAGCGCAAAATTCGCCCGCTCCAAAATAAACCACTTACTTAAGCTGATTGCCATAAAGTACGTGGTGGCACTAATGGTACAAGACTTTATTTGCTCAAGGCTTTTAGCTCATAAAGCAGTTCTAATGCCTGTTTCGGCGTTAAGTCATTCGGATCAAGCGCCGCTAAACGCAGCTCCACTTCACTGGTTTGTGGCAGTAGGTCTAGTTGCTGTACAACCGCCGTTTGTTTTACTTTTGTCTTGCTGGCCGTTGTGCTTTCGATCACCGACTGATGTGCCTCAAGTAAACTGAGTTTATGTTTGGCCGTTGCTATCACAGCTTTTGGTACACCCGCCAGCGCAGCCACTTGTAAGCCGAAACTCTTGCTGGCTGGACCTTCTAATACCTTATGTTTAAAGGCTATGGTGTCGCCATGCTCGACTGCATCTAAATGCACGTTTACCAAACCCGGTTGCTGTTCAGTCAGTTCTGTCAGTTCAAAATAATGGGTGGCAAATAAGGTTTTGGCGTTCAAGGTTGCGGCTAAATAGTCTGCCGTGGCATAGGCCAGTGATAAGCCATCGTAGGTGCTGGTGCCACGGCCGATTTCATCCATTAACACTAAAGATTGCGCAGTGGCATTATTGAGGATAGTGGCGGTTTCTGTCATCTCTACCATAAAGGTTGAGCGGCCTGAGGCTAAGTCGTCACTAGCGCCAATACGGGTGAAAATACGGTCAACTTGACCGATTACGGCGCTATCTGCTGGGACAAAACAGCCAATATGGGCCATCAACACGATAAGTGCGGTTTGGCGCATATAAGTCGATTTACCGCCCATATTAGGCCCTGTGATGATAAGCATTTTGCGGGTAGGGTTGAGCAATACCGGATTGGCAATAAACGGCTCTTTTGAGACTTGCTCCACTACCGGATGGCGGCCCGCCTCAATATGAATAGTATCGCCGTCATTCAGCTCCGGCTTAATGTAATCAAGCGTTTGCGCACGTTCCGCAAAGGTATTTAGTACGTCTAAATCAGCTAACGCGGCGGCCATCTGTTGTAATTGCTCTAGGTGCGGCGCGATAAAATCAAACAGCTCTTCGTACAATTGTTTTTCGAGCGCTAAGGCTTTGCTTTGACTGCCAAGCACTTTGTCTTCATGCACTTTGAGTTCAGGAATAATATAGCGTTCGTTATTTTTGAGCGTTTGGCGACGAATATAGTCAGCAGGAACAAGATGGCTATTGGCACGGCTAACGTCAATATAAAAGCCATGGACTTTGTTAAAACCAATTTTAAGCGTGCTAATGCCAGTGCGAATACGCTCACGTTCTTCCATTTGCTCAAGAATATCTGTGGCACCTTCGCTGAGTGCGCGCCACTCGTCCAGCTCGGCGTTATAGCCGGGGGCAATAACCCCCCCATCGCGAATCAGCACTGGCGGGTTGTCGATAATAGCGCGTTGTAATAGCGCAAGTAACTCAGGCAATTCAGGGGTTTGCTGACGGATCTGAGTTAAACGCGGATCGCGACTATTTGCCAGCACCTGATGTAATGGCGCTAAAGCGGCTAAGGCGCTACGTAAACGGGTTAAATCGCGTGGTCTGGCATTACACAGTGCTAAACGTGCCACCACACGTTCGATATCGCCAATGTCGCGCAGTTCATCATAGAGCTCAAGATACAAGTGGTCGTTAATAATGCTGGCAATCGCATTTAAGCGTGCGTTGAGCTCGGCACGGTCACGAATTGGAGTGTGAATACGGCGCTTTAACAGCCGTGAGCCCATTGCGGTGGCCGCTTTGTCGAGCACTTGCGCTAAGGTATTTTCAATGCCGCCAGAGAGGTTTTGAGTTAGCTCAAGGTTTTTACGTGTGGCGGCATCTAAAATGACTGCGTGCTCGTTTTTTTCTAAACGAATCGCGCGAATATGGGGCAGTGCAATACGTTGGGTGTCTTTGACATATTGCATCACGCAGCCTGCTGCAATGAGGCCGCGCTCTGCTTGGGTAACGCCAAAGCCAATCAAATCTTGGGTACCAAACTGCTGGCACAGCAGGTGATTGGCGGTATCTAAGTCAAACTCCCATTCCGGACGACGGCGTGCGCCTTTACGATTTTCAACTAAATGTAGTGCGGCAAATTGTTCAGGGTACAACAACTCAGCAGGTTGTAAGCGCTGTAAGGTAGACTGTAAGGCTTCTTCAGTATTTTGCTCAGCGATGATAAAAGCACCAGAATTGATATCAAGATAAGCCACGCCAAAACGACCCAATTTATCTTGCCATACTGCGCATAAGAGGTTGTCTTGGCGTTCTTGCAACAAGGCTTCGTCCGTGACCGTACCAGGAGTTACGATACGCACTACTTTACGCTCAACCGGGCCTTTGCTGGTGGCAGGGTCGCCGATTTGTTCGCAAATCGCCACAGATTCGCCCATTTGTACCAAGCGTGCGAGGTAGTTTTCAACTGCATGATATGGCACACCCGCCATAGGAATCGGCGCACCACCTGCTTTACCACGATGAGTTTGGGAAATATCCAATAATTGTGCAGCGCGAATGGCATCGTCAAAAAACAGCTCGTAAAAGTCGCCCATACGATAAAACAGCAAAATATCCCGGTGCTCTGCTTTAATCCGCAGATACTGCTGCATCATGGGGGTTTGTTGATTTATAGTATGTTCTGAAAAGAGATCAATTGGCATGCCGTTACCTAAAGGTTGACTATGGACTTACATCAAGAGATTACCACCCTTGCTGCACAAGTGGGCGCTATTCTAACGGATAAGCGCTGGACGATCACTACTGTTGAATCATGCACTGGTGGTGGAATTAGTTACGCGCTTACGGATACCCCAGGCAGCTCAGCTTATATTGAACAGTGTTTTGTCACTTACAGCAATGAAGCCAAAATGGCTTTAGCGGATGTGTCCGCAGCATCTTTACAGCAATATGGCGCAGTGAGTCAGGCGGTAGTGGAAGAAATGGCACAAGGTGGAGCAAAGCGCGCTAATGCGCAGGTGGCGATTGCGGTTTCGGGCGTAGCTGGGCCCACCGGAGGAAGCCCAGAAAAACCAGTGGGATTAGTGTGGTTTGGCTGGCAAATTGGCACTGATACTTATAGTCAAGCCCAGCAATTTTCTGGTAATAGAGCCGAAGTTAGAAGCCAAGCTATTGCTTTTGCTTTAAAAAATCTTGTTGAGTTAGTGAAAGTTAAAATTTAACTTGATACTGTAATTCTATACAGTATACTGACTTCATTAAGCAAGATTGGAGAAGCTAAATGAACGATAACAAGCAAAAAGCGTTAGACGCAGCACTGTCGCAAATTGAACGTCAATTCGGTAAAGGTTCTATCATGAAGTTGGGTGATACCCAAGCTTTAGATATCGAAGCTATCTCAACCGGTTCTCTCGGTATCGACATTGCGCTTGGGATCGGTGGCTTGCCAACGGGTCGTGTGGTTGAAATATATGGCCCAGAATCTTCAGGTAAAACAACTTTAACATTACAAGTTATCGCAGAAGCGCAAAAGCAAGGTAAAACTTGTGCCTTCGTTGATGCTGAGCATGCGTTAGATCCAGTTTATGCACAAAAACTTGGCGTGAATGTTGATGAACTCTTAGTGTCTCAACCAGACACTGGTGAACAAGCACTAGAAATTTGCGATATGTTAGTGCGCTCAGGTGCGGTTGATGTAGTTATCGTTGACTCGGTTGCAGCTCTTACTCCAAAAGCAGAAATTGAAGGCGAAATGGGTGATACCCACGTAGGTTTGCAAGCCCGTTTAATGTCGCAAGCACTGCGTAAACTGACTGCGAACATCAAGCGTTCAAACACGTTATGTATCTTCATTAACCAGATCCGGATGAAGATCGGCGTAATGTTCGGTAACCCAGAAACCACCACAGGTGGTAACGCGTTAAAGTTCTATGCGTCAGTACGTATTGATATCCGCCGTGTAGGTTCAGTAAAAGAAGGCGATGAAGTCGTAGGTAACGAAACCCGCGTGAAAATCGTGAAAAACAAAGTAGCACCACCGTTTAAACAAGCCGACTTTATCATTATGTATGGTGAAGGTATCTCTAAAGAAGGTGAGCTGATTGACTTAGGCGTAACGCACAAATTGGTCGATAAGTCAGGCGCTTGGTACAGCTACAACGGCAACAAGATTGGCCAAGGTAAATCAAACTCAATTAAATTCTTGAAAGAAAACCCTGCAATTGCGGGCGAAATTGAGAAGAAGCTGCGCGACATGCTATTGCTGCAAGCCACTATTAAACCTGAAGAAGGTGTTGATGCAGGCCTTGCTGCAGAAAGCGAGCTTGAGCTATAAGCCCCGCGTTCACACAAATTGAGATGATCCGATACTCAATATCGGAATGTGACCAACCTAAGCGCACTAAATAGACTAAATAAAAACGCCATCACACTGTGATGGCGTTTTTATTTTAATTACTAAGTACTCTTTTAGGAAGCTAATACAAAGCATCCTCTTCAGAAGGTGGATTTTTTACTTGCTCGCTACCATGTAGTGCTACACAGCAGCGAGTCATAGGCGTGTTTACTTAGCTTAGAACACGTATTTCGCAGAGAGTTGTAGGCGGTCTAAATCACCATCTGCACCGCTTTCGGTTTCGCGTGTTGCGACTTTATATTCAACCCCAAAGGTGAGTTTTTTCACAGGTGAGTACAACAAGTTGGCACTATAGCTCGAGATGCTTTTGGTTGGATCGCCCGAGAAGGCAAGTAAATCGGTATTGTTATCAGCTTTAAAGAATGAATACAGGAAAGTCGAACGTAGCGTATCATTCCAGTGATGTTGATAAGCAATAAAACCAGAAGTCGAGTCAATGGCGTCTAATGAATTGCCATCATACACGGCACCGTGAGTGGCATTTACGCCGATATAGCGGCCAAGGCCACTACCTTGGGTAAGCATAAACTTCAGATTGTCTTTACCCATTTTTACTGTACCAGAAGCACTGATACCAAACGAAGACTCGCTTTCATCAGCGGCGCCGGCCTTATAAGTTAATTGGCGGGCAAGTGCGGTTACCACAAAATCACCCCAATCCGCTTTATGCGTATAGCGTGCGGTAAAATCTGGCATGCTGGCATCGTCTGTTACCACCATAGCTTTATTCACCGTGATGGTGCTTTCAGGGTTTTCCATTGAGAAAGACCAATTGCCTGTGGTGTATTTGACCATAGCTTGACGTACGAACACAGTACCCTCAGCAGGGCCGATAAAGTCTAAGGTTTCAGGCAATGCGCCAACGTTTTGGAAGTTGGACCAAGCTTGACCAAACAGCCAACCTTTATAGGTAACATAAGCTTGGCGAATACGTGGTGAGTAAGAGTTAGTCACGCGCTCGTTACCGCCCGTTGAGGCGATAAAATCAAGTTCAATTTTAGTATCAATTGAGCTGCCGTCATCAAGAGCAGTTTTGGTGCCGAAGTTAAAGCGTGATTGGCGCGCATGCATATCGAATACTGCGTCTTCATTACTGCTTGCGCCTACAGGAGTGGTACTTGGCACGTAAAAATCGCGGCCAATGTTTTGTGCGCCTAACGTGCCATTGGAGAAGTCACTCCAAATGGCATCCAGCTTAATATAGCCACCATAGCTTACTTGAGTGCTGTCTAAACTTGCCGCAAAACCAGGCGCACTGATCACGCTGGCGACGGCCAACGCACATAATGAGAGTGAATTGATTGTTTTGGTTGTCATAATTCGGGTTCCTTTGTACGCCTAAATAAAATTTAGGCTTAGTTCGTCAGTTTCACTTTTGTCTATGGTTGCTTTTTACTCAATTACCCATTGGTCTATTAGACTAACGTCGAGTTTTGGCGAAACTGGCTGCAAAATAGGTAAGGCTAATGTAAATTGGGTAAATCTTTTGCTGCAATATCGCTTTGCTGCAACCAGCTTAGTCAAATTTGCTGAGGTGAAAATCAATTCGCCTAAAATATCGCCAACTTACAACTAAGGTCTAATACTTAATGGGCTGTGGGTGGGTGATCCTTGCATAAAGCCGATTGGCAACTATTTAATATGGAGATGACTATGTCACAGAGTATTTATCCCGTACCTGAAGCGTTTAAACGCACCGCGCTAGTCGATAACGATCGCTATTCTCAACTATATCAACAATCAATAGACGATCCGGAAGGTTTTTGGGCAGAACAAGGTAAGCGCCTTGACTGGTTTAAGCCTTACAGCAAAGTTAAAAACACCTCATTTGATAAAGGTCATATCAGCATCAAATGGTACGAAGATGGTGAATTAAACGTTTCTTATAATTGTATTGACCGTCACCTTGCGACCAAAGCCAGCAAAACAGCACTGATCTGGGAAGGCGATAATCCGAACAGCTGCGAACATATTTCCTACCAAACTCTGCACGACGAAGTGGCAAAACTGGCTAACGGTTTGAAGAAATTGGGTGTGAGGAAAGGCGACCGCGTTGCGATTTATATGCCGATGACACCACAAGCCATTTACGCCATGCAAGCGTGTGCGCGTATTGGTGCGATTCACTCTGTGGTATTTGGTGGCTTTTCGCCAACTGCAATTGCTGATCGTATCGTTGATTCAGGTGCCAAAGTGGTGATCACCTCTGATGAAGGTCGTCGTGGTGGTAATACAGTACCTTTAAAAGCCAATGTCGATGAAGCGTTGGCTAATCCTGCGGTAACCACAATTGAACATGTGATTGTGCATCAACTCACAGGTGGTGAAGTTGAGTGGAACAGCTGCGATGTTTGGTGGCATGAACTAGTGGCAGATTTACCTGCTAAGTGCGAACCAGAGTCGATGAACGCTGAAGATCCACTATTTATTCTTTACACCTCAGGTTCAACCGGTAAACCAAAAGGCGTGGTACATACTACGGGTGGTTACTTAGTTTATGCCTCGATGACACATGAATATGTGTTTGATTTAAAAGAAAACGATGTTTATTGGTGTACTGCGGATGTGGGTTGGATCACAGGCCACAGTTACATGACCTATGGCCCACTTGCCAATGGTTGTACACAAGTGATTTTTGAAGGTGTACCGACTTATCCAAATTCAGGTCGTATTGGTGATGTGGTGGATAAACACCAAGTAACCATCCTTTACACCGCACCAACCGCAATCCGTGCTTTAATGGCCAAAGGTGATGAGCCAACGGCCTCTTCGCATCGTAAATCACTGCGCTTACTCGGCTCAGTAGGCGAACCAATTAACCCAGAAGCGTGGACTTGGTATCACGAGCGCGTGGGTAACGGCAATTGCCCAATTGTGGATACTTGGTGGCAAACCGAAACTGGCGGCATTATGATCACGCCACTGCCGGGCGCCATTGATATGAAGCCAGGCTCAGCAACACGTCCTTTCTTTGGCATAGTGCCAGCCTTGTTTGATGCAGAAGGGAATACTTTAGCAGGCGCAGTAGAAGGCAACTTAGTGATTTTAGACAGTTGGCCATCACAAGCGCGTACGGTGTACGGCGACCATGACCGCTTTGAGCAAACTTACTTCTCAGCCTACCCAGGCGTATATTTTACTGGAGATGGTTGTCGCCGTGATGAAGACGACTACTACTGGATCACAGGTCGCGTCGATGACGTATTAAACGTATCTGGTCATCGCCTTGGTACTGCAGAAATTGAAAGTGCCTTGGTGGCGCACGAAGCAGTAGCAGAAGCGGCTGTGGTGGGTTATCCGCACGATATTAAAGGCCAAGGTATTTATGTTTACATCACCCCAAATGAAGGTGTGGTAGTAACTGAGGAATTGACCAAAGCGGTACGTAACTGGGTGCGTAAAGAACTGAGCCCAATTGCTTCACCGGATCTTATTCAGTGGACACCGGGTTTACCGAAAACGCGTTCAGGCAAAATCATGCGTCGGATCTTACGTAAGATTGCGGCTAACGAGCATCAACAGTTAGGTGATACTTCAACACTTGCCGATCCAAGTGTGGTTGAGGAGCTTATTGAGCATCGCCTTAACCGTTAATTTAGCGTTAAAAACTTGATTCTCATTGAGTTATAAACGTACTATAGCTTATCACTTGAAGGAACGAAGTGGTGGCTGGTCGTGATATTTATGCCAAGCTTAGCTAATTAGGGCACGCGGCATATATCAGACCATCACTCAGTAACTTCAAGTGGAGCGGGTATGTAGCGGCTGTCCTTGCTCCCAAGGGCAGCCGATTTTTTAGGAGTAAACCATGAGTCAGTTTTTAATTGCGGACGACCATCCTCTATTTCGCGAAGCTTTAAAGGGAGCGTTGCTAGCGCGGATCCCCGATTTAAAGGTATTTGAAGCGAGTGACTTTGACAGTACCTTGACGGTGCTCGCGCAACAAGAAGAATTAGATTTGTTGTTACTCGATTTGCATATGCCTGGTAATGGCGATTTATACGGCCTTATTCGTATTCGCGAAGATTATCCAAGCTTACCTATCGCTGTTGTGTCAGGCAGTGAAGACCTCAGTGTGGTTTCTAAAGTAATGGGTTATGGGGCAATGGGATTTATCCCTAAAGCCTCCTCGTCGGATGCGATTGCCAGTGCCATTGGCCTTATCTTAGACGGTGAAAACTGGTTACCAGAAAATTTAAAAGACAAAGTAGCTACGATTACCGGAGAAGATAAAGAATTGGCGCAGCAAGTAGCGTCACTCACACCGCAACAGTACAAAGTACTGCAATATTTGCACGAAGGTTTGCTCAATAAGCAAATCGCCTATGAGCTCAATATTTCCGAAGCGACAGTAAAAGCGCACATTACGGCGATATTTCGCAAACTTGGGGTCTATAACCGCACCCAAGCGGTGTTGATTGCGTCGAAACTGCAACTTGAACCTATCGAACCTGCAAAGTAACAAAGAGTACCTAAGCGTACTCTTCGCAATTACGTGATTAAGCGAACACTACGGTCTTATTGCCATTAATAAACAGCTTTTGCTCGCAAGCTAAATGCAGTGCTTTGCAAAATACGGTTTTTTCAATATCTCGGCCAATTTTGGCCATTTCTTCCGCGCTGTCGGCGTGAGTGACTTGGGTCACATCTTGCAAAATGATTGGCCCTTCATCTAGCTCATCGTTGACGAAATGCGCCGTTGCACCAATGATTTTAACGCCACGAGTAAACGCTTGATGATAAGGTCTAGCACCAATAAACGCGGGTAAGAATGAATGGTGAATATTGATAATACGGTTGCTGAATCTGGCGACAAACTCAGGGCTTAAGATCCGCATATACTTGGCAAGGCCAATAATATCTGGATTATATTGAGTGATTAAATCACCCACAAGTTGGTCATGCGCCGCACGGGATAAGCCTTCATGGGAGACCACATGAAAAGGTACGCCAAACCCTGAAACCAGCGGCTCTAAATCGGGATAATTGGCGATAACCGCCAAAATCTCAATGTTCATTGCTTGTTCGAACTGTTTAAGTAGCACCCCACCTAAGCAATGTGCTTCTTTAGTGGCGAGCAGTACCGCTTTGGTTTTTTCGCCGCGGTGTAAGGTCAATTTACTGCCTGCAGGTAAGCGGCGCTCTAATTCATGTAAAAAATGTGGGGCTGGCTCTGAAGATAATTCAGTACGCATAAAAAAGCGTTGCCCTTCTTTATCGACAAATTCTTGATTGCGGGTGATATTGAGCTGGTGTTCAAAACATAAGCCGGTGATTTTGGCAATTAAGCCAACATCATCTGGGCACTCTGCGGTTAATACTATCGACATTTCCTCATTCCTATTGTCGTTACCCCAAGTGGGTCGTCAAATAATATACTGAGTTATAATACGACTGAACAGCAACAGACGAGGTCATTTGTCAGTAGTTAACCGAAACGGTAGCCATTTAGCCATTATAATTCAGTAATGCTTTTAATTTTGCAGGCTTAACGGGTTTGGATAGATAGTGAATATCCAGCGTTTTGAGTTGCATTTTCAGTCCATCATCGCGCACAGCGGTGATTAAAACCGCAGGTACTTTGCTTTGCCAAATCTCCCGCAAGGTTTTGATCAAAGTGACGCCATCGCACTGGCCACCTAATTGATAGTCAACCAGCAATACATCAGGGGCTTTATTGCTCTTGGCATGGGCTATGGTGTCTTCAGCGCTGGCAAAAAGCTGATACTGGCTATGCCATTTTTGCAGTAAGGTTGCCATGGCTTCTAAGTTTTTCGGGTCGTCATCAATAGCAATCACATTCAGCTGTTTATGTGCGTCAACTACGCTGGCCAACTGATTTTTTTGCTGAACTAGTGCGGCATCACCAAAAGGCACTTCGATAGCAAAACGGCTACCTTTGCCAAGTACTGAGTGGACTTCAAGAGGAATGCTGAGCAGTTCACACAATCGCTTTACGACCCCAAGGCCAAGTCCCACGCCTTTATTATCACCCGTTTGGATGCGATAAAAGTCATGAAATATTTTTTGCTGTTCAAATTCACTGATCCCAGGGCCAGTATCCCACACTTCAATGCGTAGGCTATGACGACGCTTGCGACAAGCAACCAGCACTTGACCATGTTCAGTGTATTTAACGGCATTGGAAACTAAGTTTTGAATAATACGCCGCAAATAGGTTTTGTCGCTATGCACCACAGCGGGTTGGCAGCGAATTTTGAGTTGTAGGCCTTTTTCTTCAGAGAGGATGGCATACTCATTGGCCAGTGGTTGCAAAATATCAGCGATTAAAAAATGCCGTGGCGAAGGCGACATTGCACCTTGTTCTAACTTGGCAATATCCAACAAGGCTGACATCAAATGTACGGTTGAATCTAGGCTATCACCTAATTTTTGCAATGAATCCTGATTTTGCTCATCCAGCCTACGGCCGTCAATGGCAGCCAAATAGAGACGGGCGGCATTGAGTGGTTGCAAAATATCATGACTGGCGAGCGCCAAAAAGCGAGTTTTACTGGCGTTGGCGCGCTCTGCTTCTTTCTTCGCTTCGGTAAGGGCTTTTTCCGTTTCGATCCGCCCTAAGATCTGGGCTTGTAAATCTAGGTTGATGTTGCGGATCTCTTGTGTGCGCGCTTCAATGCGATTTTCAAGATCCATATTGATCTCTTCTAGCGCATTTTGTGTGGCGATATGAGTTGTAATATCAGAAAAGCTCGTAACAAAGCCGCCATCAGGTAAAGGATTACCAATCATTTCAAATACCTGACCATTACGGCGGTGGCGAATAAAGTGATGAGGTGTACCATTTTTTAAATGTTGGACACGCTTGTCGACGTGTTTTTCGAGCTCGCCGGGACCACATTCACCGCGCTCTGCATTAAAACGGATCACGCTCTCAATGGGCATACCAACTTGTAAAAATCCGGCTGGATAATGGAACATTTCGCTATAGCGTTTATTCCATGCCACCAAATGCAGCTCTTTATCAACCACCGAAATACCATGGCTTAAATTTTCCAAAGAAGTGAACAACAGGTTTTGATTAAACTGTAGTGCTTGAGTGGTTTCGTCAAAGAAGTTTACAACCTCTTCAAACGCCATATGTTTGCCCGATGATACGGTATGCACTAGCGCTTGTGCGGAAGAGGCACCCAGCACCCCAGCCAGTGCCCGCTCACAGTAGGCGATAAAGTCAGCGTTAGGGTGCGCGTTACTGTTTGCAAGCTCGTGATTGCTACTGTACATCGCGAGCACTTGTTGACTACGTTGGGCACCAAGGAAAGTTTGGAGGAGCACCACAAAATCATTCACTGTGGCTTTGACTTGTTTGGTCAGACGTTTGTTGACCCCACCTTGGTCCTTAGGATTAACAAAAGCTGCGGCTTGAATACGGTCAATCAAACGCTCACTGGCACCGAGTGAAAAACTAATATAGCAGGCGGCGTTGGCAAAGAGCGCAATTAAAGTGCCGCGAGTGATCAGGGTTTGGCGAGTTTCAGGATCAAGGCTGTAGCTTGATTCAACCACAGGCAAGAGCAAAAACAATAACCAGCAAATAAACCCAGCCAAGAGACCGGCATACACACCATAAGCATGACCTTTACGCCAATACAGTCCACCTACTATGGCAGGTAGTAATTGGGTTACCAAGGAAAACGCCACTAACCCCATGCTAGCGAGGGCTTCGCCATGACCAAACCACTGCTGATAGAAGTAAGATAAAACTAAAATCGCTGCGATAGTAAAACGTCTTACCAATAAAATTTGGCTTTTATAGTCACGATTGATGAGGTTGCGGCGAAATTTGCGTTTTAACAACAGTGGCAATACTACGTCGTTGGAGATCATGGTGCTGAGCGTTAAAGTCGCAACGACTATCATGGCTGTGGCGGCAGAAAGCCCGCCAATAAATACAAAAGTGGTGAGAATTGGGTGCCCTTCCATTAGCGGAAGCGCTAGCACAAAACTGTCGGCGGTGATGCCAAGGCCAATCCCTGGGTGAATAGCAGCCGAGGCAATCGGTACTATCATGGCGGCGATTAACATCAAATACAGTGGAAAAGCCCAGCGAGCGGTGCGTAAATGGCGAATATCCTGATTATCGACCACTGTCACGTGGAATTGCCGTGGTAAACAGATAATTGCAGCTGCGGCCATCAAGGTTTGGCCGACAAAGTTAAAGTTGGTGAAATCAAACGCCTGCCAATGCAAAAAAACGTCTTGATATTCCACTCTGGCAAGCGCAATAACCGCGACAATGGCTACGGCACTAAGTGCAATTAGCTTGACGATAGATTCAAACGCGACTGCTAACATCAAGCCTGAACGGTACTCGGTGACATCCACTTTGCGGGTGCCGAAAAAAATCGCAAATAATGCCATCAGCACAGTGCCAGAAAACGCGAGCATAGTACCGGAGATCTCGCTGTCGCTTTTTTGTAGCAGTAAAAAGCTGGTGCTGAGAGCCTTCAGTTGTAAAGCGATATAAGGGATAGTGGCAAGTAGAGCGATGAGCGTCACCATAATCGCAGTGGTTTGCCGTTTGCCATAGCGGGCGGAAATAAAGTCGGCAATGGTAGTGATGTTTTGCTTTTTACTCACCAACACCAATTTACGTAAAAAACCTTGGCCAAATACAAATAATAATGCCGGTCCTAGGAGGATAGGTAAGTAATGCCAGCTGCTGCTTGCGGCGGTACCAACTGAACCGTAATAAGTCCATGAAGTACAATAAATACCTAATGAAAAGGCATAAACAAATGGATGGTGGCTAATGGCTTTGGCAAGCGGTGTGGTTTTATCGCCCCAGTTAGCTAACCAGAACAATAAGCCAATGTAACTAAGCGCAACAAACAGTAGGGCAGCGGTCATGGTCGATTCTTCTTTTTATCTCTAGCTATACCTTATCAAAAATTGTCCAAGTTGTAGCTGAGGATTTTCTAAAGGGGGCTAAGATTTTTAAATAATTCAAATATTATTAATGCCTTACGCATAATGGCAAACACTTATGCGACTAATGTCTGATATTACCTCAAGAGGTCATACCTCATCACAAAGTAAATTGGCTATTTATTTAACTATTTGAAAAATAATAATTTAATATATTTTGTTGGCGTTTTGGTAAGCAGTTAACGTAAACGTTAACTTTCCGTTACGACTAAGGTCTCAATTTCATCTTGTTATTCGATTGCTAGAGTCAATGATGACAACTCATACCAACACAGCCTTTTTAGGTAACGTGATAGGGGACAATAAATGGCTTTTAAAAATGAAGAAGATGCAAAAGCATATTGGTCCGAGAACTTGAGTCTAGTATTTAAACTACTCGCAATCTGGTTCTTGGTTTCATTTGGCTTTGGAATAATGCTCGTTGATGTACTCAACGAGATCCGTTTCTTTGGGTTTAAATTGGGCTTCTGGTTCTCCCAGCAAGGTTCGATTTACACCTTTGTGGCTTTGATTTTTGTCTACGCATACAAAATGAATGCGCTTGATAAAAAATACGGCGTAGACGAATAAGGAGCACAGCAATGGATGTTCAAGGTTATACCTTTTTATTAGTCGGTTTGAGCTTTGCGCTCTATATCGGCATTGCGATTTGGGCCAGAGCTGGCTCAACTAAAGAGTTCTATGTTGCCGGTGGTGGCGTACCGCCAGTGGCCAATGGTATGGCAACAGCGGCTGACTGGATGAGTGCGGCCTCGTTTATTTCGATGGCAGGGATCATCTCGTTTGCGGGTTACGATGGTGGCGTGTACTTAATGGGTTGGACAGGTGGCTACGTATTGTTAGCGCTCTGTTTGGCGCCATACTTACGTAAGTTTGGTAAGTTTACTGTGCCTGATTTTATCGGTGACCGTTATTATTCTCAATTAGCACGGATAGTGGCTATCCTGTGTGCAATCTTTATCTGCTTTACATACATTGCAGGCCAAATGCGTGGTGTAGGTGTGGTGTTTTCGCGCTTCTTAGAAGTAGATATTGAAACCGGTGTTTACATCGGCATGGTGATTGTATTCTTCTATGCTGTACTCGGCGGCATGAAAGGCATCACTTACACGCAAGTAGCACAATATTGCGTATTGGTATTCGCTTACTTGGTGCCTGCTATCTTTATCTCCCTGATGATGACAGGTCACCTTCTTCCTCAAACTGGTTTCGGTGGCACTTTAGCTGACGGCTCAGGCATGTATTTGATGGATAAACTCGATGGACTCAGTACTGAGCTTGGTTTTGCGCAGTATACCGAAGGCTCCAAGAGTATGATTGACGTGTTCGCCATCACTGCTGCACTTATGGTTGGTACTGCTGGTTTACCCCACGTAATCGTGCGTTTTTTCACTGTGCCACGCGTTAAAGATACCCGTATTTCAGCGGCTTGGACGCTGGTATTTATCGCTATCGTATACACCACCGCACCAGCAGTTGCTGCTTTTGCGCGAGTAAACATGATAGATACTATCAACGGTAAAGACGGCAACGGCACACTTTACGAAGAAGCGCCGGCTTGGGTGAAAAACTGGGAAAGAACCGGCCTAATCACGTTCAAAGATAAAAACGGCGACGGCAAAATGTTCTACTCGGCGGGTAACATTAATGACCCGAAAAGCGCAAACGAAGTGAATATTGACCGTGATATCATGGTATTGGCAAACCCTGAGATTGCTAATTTGCCAGCTTGGGTGGTGGCGTTAGTTGCAGCTGGTGGTATCGCCGCGGCGTTATCAACCACAGCGGGCTTGCTCTTGGTTATTTCAACCTCGGTATCCCATGACTTGTTAAAACGTACCATTAACCCTGATATTAGTGATAAGCAAGAACTGTTCGCAGCCCGATTGGCCGCGATGGTGGCAATCGCAATCTCGGCCTACTTTGGTATTAACCCGCCCGGTTTTGTGGCGTCGGTGGTGGCTTTTGCCTTCGGTTTGGCGGCATCAAGCTTCTTCCCGGCGATCATCATGGGGATCTTCTCTAAGCGGATGAACAAAGAAGGGGCGATTTCAGGTATGGTGGCAGGTATTGTGTTCACTGCGGCTTATATCATCTACTTCAAGTTTGTTAGCCCAGAGCTTAATACGCCGGCAAACTGGTTGTTCGGGATCTCTCCTGAAGGTATCGGTACTGTTGGTATGATAGTGAACTTTGTGGTCGCTGCGGTTGTGTTGAAACTAACCAAAGAAACCCCAGCTGATGTACAAGCTATGGTTGAAAGTATCCGTAACCCGAAAGGTTCAGGTACTGCCCACGCGCACTAAGCGTGAGGTGAAATAAAACAGCTCGGCTTCGCCGGGCTGTTTGTCTTTGCAAAACCTCAATGGATGAGTAAAGGAGAGTGTGATGCAAGCTGAGGTTCAAGATGTAGTACAGTTTGTGGCTGGACTGCCGCCTTTTAATGAATTACAAGAAAGTGCCACGCACTATTTTGCCCGCCATTTAGAAGTGATCTATCTTGCTCAAGAAAACCAACAAAGTTGGTTACAAGCGCAAGCACCGCAGTTGTATTTAGTGCGCTCAGGTCATTTTGATCTGATCTCGGCCAAAGGTGAACTTATCACTCGGCTCGCGCCCGGTGATTATTTTGGTTATCCCTCTTTACTAACTGGCGATCAGATCCAAAACCGTCTTGAAGTACAAACCCCAGGTTTAGTTTATGTGTTGAGCCAAGCCGACTTTGACTTTTTACGTCGTGAGTACAAGGCGTTTGAGCAGTATTTTGTCCGTGCCCATGCCAATCGTCTGCTGTCTTCTCATTATCGGCAGAACAACGACAGTTGGTCGGAACGCAAAATTACCGAGCTGATGACCCGTAGTGCGGTCACTTTACCTCCTGATGCGAGCATTCGCGAAGCGGCAAAGAAAATGTCAGAAGCGGGTGTGTCATCGCTGATGGTGACGGCCAATGAGCAGCTGCTGGGCGTTGTGACCGACCGTGACTTACGTAACCGAGTATTGGCTGCGGATATATCGCCGTTACAGCCGATAGCGGAGATCATGTCAGCGCAACCTAAGTTTATCTTTGAAAACAATCGGGTGTTTTCAGCACTGCATTTGATGTTAAAGCACAATATTCACCATTTACCGGTGTTAGATGAAGAACGTCGGCCACTTGGTATGATCACCAGTACAGACTTACTTCGCCAGCAAAAAAGCGATCCGGTGCAATTGATCGGGCGAATTTATAAAGCTGAAAATGTCTCGAGTTTAAAGCTGTTGGCAGCGGAGATCCCAGATCTACTGCGACGTTTTGCCAACAATATGGATGATATTTCCTTGATAGGAAAGTTACTTAGCGGCTTAAGTGATGCGCTGACTAGCCGTTTGATCCAGCTCTATCAAAGAGAATACGGTGATGCGCCAAGTGCTTTTGCGTGGATCTGTTTTGGTTCGCAAGCGCGCGAAGAACAAACCTTACATTCAGATCAAGACAATGGCTTAGTGTTACCCGACAACATTGACGAGTCTGCGCGTGCGTATTTTGCTGGGCTTGGTGAGTACGTGTGTCGTCATCTTGATGAATGCGGCATTGCGCTGTGCCCCGGGAATATCATGGCCAGCAATGCGGATTGTCGCGCAACCTTAGGCGATTGGGTGGCGAGGTTTAATCGTTGGATCACTGCGCCGACACCTGAGGCGATGCTGAACTGCAAAATTTATTTTGATCTGCGTTTTATTGAAGGATCTAGCCACTTGTATACTCGTTTAGTACAAGGCTTAACGCAAATTTCCCGTAATGATCTCTTTTATGCGGCGATGGCAACGGATATCAGTAACAACTCAGTGCCGATTGGCTTATTTAATCAATTTAAATTAGAAAAAGATAAAGCTCAGCACAAATATTTAGATCTGAAAAAACGTGGGGTGGTGATCATTAACGACATCGCACGTCTTTATGCTTTGAAGGCGGGGATCCGCCGTGCTAATACCATGGAACGTTTGGAGGCCTTGGCGAAATTTAATTTGATCAGTAAGAAAGATTTGTTTGATCTCAAAGATTGCTGGCGCTTTTTGACTCAGTTGCGTTTACGTCCGCAGATCAATCAAGAAGGTTTACCTGGCAACTGTATCAATCCAGAACAGCTGAGTTCGCTTGAAAAACATCAACTTAAAGAAGCGTTTTACTTGATCAAACAAGCCCAACAAGCCTGTGCGTTTAAATTTGCGCGGGGTAGTTTGTGAGCCAATGTGTGCGGTTTTTAAAGCGCCAGTGGCGGCGTTGGCAGAGTGCCCAGCAAACGCTCAGCGAAGTAGAGATCTTGGTGTTAGATCTCGAGCTTACGGGGTTAGATCCGCGCCAGCATGAAATCGTGTCAGCAGCTTGGGTGCCAATTAAAGCAGGGCGCATTCAGCTTGGTGGCGCCGAGCATTGGCTTAATCGAGATGTGAAACAGTTGGCGCAAAGTCCAGTTTATCATGGGGTGTCGCATGCTCATTTAGCAGCGGGCTGCGCGCTGGAAGAGTTTGTAGAGGCCTTGCGGCGCGCTGTGCATAACCGCATTGTGTTATGCCATCATGCCCATTTGGACTTAAGTTTTATTCGCAATCTTCTGCGTAGCCAGCAATGCATTGCTGAGCCTCGTTTAGTGTTGGATAGTATGTGGCTGGAGCGCCGGCGATTGCTGCAACAAGGTAAGGAAATTGGTCAAGATGATCTGACTCTAGCAGCTTGTCGTGCCCGCTATCAATTACCACCCTATCAAGAACATCATGCACTTAGTGATGCACTTGCCACAGCAGAGTTGTTTTTGGCGCAAACCGTAACAATGGGCAGCGCGGATTCACTGCGCTTGGCGAAATTGTTGTAAAAAGTTACTAGGATCTCTTACACAATTGCTTGTGGTCGATTACAATAGCGCCATCTTTTCGGGAACTTCCCGCATTTTAAGGTGGAACCACAGGGTTAATGGCAATTCGAGTAGCAATTAACGGATTTGGGCGCATTGGTCGCAATATTCTGCGCGCCTTGTATGAATCAGGCCGACAGACTGAGATCCAGTTAGTCGCCATTAATGAACTTGCCGCACCAGAAGGCATTGCCCACCTGCTTAAATACGACACTTCTCACGGTCGCTTTCAATTCCCAGTTAGTCTAGAAAACAAAGCGTTAAATGTCGCAGGCGACATTATTGCGCTGTTTGCTGAGGCTTGCCCAAGCAAATTGCCGTGGGCTGCGCTGGATGTCGATGTGGTGTTGGAGTGTACTGGGGTATTTCATTCCCGCGCCGATGGCGATTTGCACTTGCAAGCTGGGGCGAAAAAAGTGCTGTTTTCTCAGCCAGCCGACAATGACCTTGATGCGACTATCGTCTATGGTATTAATGATGATGAGTTACAAGCCTCGCACACTTTAGTATCGAATGGTTCTTGTACCACCAATTGTATCGTACCTGTGATTAAAGTGTTGGACGATGCTTTTGGCATTGAGTCTGGTGCCATTACTACCATTCATGCTTCTATGCACGACCAACAGGTTATTGATGCGTACCATAGTGATTTAAGACGTACTCGCGCGGCCAGTCAGTCGATTATTCCGGTTGATACTAAACTTGCCCGCGGTATTGAGCGTATTTTACCGAAATTCCATAGCCGCTTTGAAGCCATTGCGGTGCGCGTACCGACTATTAACGTGACGGCGATGGACTTGAGCGTGACGCTTAATAGTGATGTCAATATTGCGATGGTCAACGCGACTTTGCAAAACGCAGCGGGTGGCCGTTTGCTGGGGATCTTAAGTTACACTGAAGAGCCTTTGGTGTCGGTGGATTTTAACCATGATCCGCATTCGTGCATTATCGACGGCACGCAGACACGGGTCAGTCACAAACGCTTGGTAAAATTATTGGTGTGGTGCGATAACGAGTGGGGATTTGCCAATCGTATGCTCGACACTGCCGCGGCTATGGCCGTAGCACCTAAATTATAAATAATATCATTGAGTTAGTATTGCCCGTTGCGGGTAAAGTATCGTTCACTAAGGAGAAGTCCATGTCAGTCATTAAGATGACGGATTTAGATTTGGCAGGAAAACGTGTATTGATCCGCCAAGATCTTAACGTTCCAGTTAAAGATGGCAAAGTCACATCAGATGCGCGTATTCGCGCTTCATTGCCAACCATTCAGTTAGCACTTGAGAAAGGCGCAAAAGTGATGGTGATGTCACACTTAGGTCGCCCTACAGAAGGTGAGTTTAACCCTGAGTATTCCATGCAGCCTGTGGTCGATTATTTAAACGAGGTGTTACCACAAACTGTGCGCCTTGAGTCTGATTACCTAAACGGTGTTGAGGTTGCTGACAATGAAGTTGTGGTATTCGAAAACGTACGTTTTAATGTTGGTGAAGGCAAAGACAACGAAGCCCTAGCTAAGCAAATGGCGGCGTTGTGTGATGTTTATGTCATGGATGCGTTTGGTACGGCGCACCGTGCTCAAGCTTCTACTCATGGTGTTGGTCTTTATGCTGATATCGCGTGCGCAGGACCACTTTTGGCCGCTGAGCTTGATGCGTTAGGCAAAGCACTGGCAAACCCAGCGCGTCCGTTAGTTGCGATTGTGGGTGGCTCTAAAGTATCGACTAAACTGACGGTATTAGAGTCACTGTCAACGATTGTTGACCAGTTAGTAACTGGTGGTGGTATTGCTAACACCTTTATCGCAGCCGCAGGCAACCCAGTTGGTAAGTCTTTATACGAAGCTGACTTAATTCCTGAAGCGAATAAGTTAACAGCGGCTGCACGTGCAACTGGCGGTGATATTCCAGTGCCGACCGATGTGGTGGTAGGCAATGAGTTTTCAGATAGCGCAGTAGCAACCATTAAAGATGTGAGCGAAGTCACAGCCGATGACATGATTTTTGACATTGGTCCAAACACAGCTGATACGTTAGCAAAAATCATCGCTAATGCGGGCACGATTGTATGGAATGGCCCTGTTGGGGTGTTTGAGTTTGATCAGTTTGGTAATGGCACAGAAGCCATTGCTAAAGCGATTGCCAACTCTAAAGCTTTCTCTATTGCTGGTGGTGGCGACACGCTAGCGGCTATTGATAAGTATGGCGTAGCTGATAAGATCTCTTATATCTCTACTGGTGGCGGTGCATTCTTGGAATTCCTCGAAGGCAAAACGTTACCAGCAGTAGCAATGTTACAAGCGCGCGCAAAATAAGCGTATTATCAAGCAGGTGGCGCTCTCTCACCTAGCCACTTGCCTGATCTGGTGTTTCGCAAACGCCAAAATGAAATTTATCCGTTCAAAATAAGATAACGAAAGTTATCGCACTGTGGAGAAAAACACATGGCTTTAATCAGTATGCGTCAGTTACTTGACCATGCCGCCGAACATGGTTACGGCGTTCCTGCCTTCAACGTAAACAACCAAGAGCAAATGCGTGCCATTATGGAAGCAGCTGACCGCACTAACAGTCCTGTGATTGTGCAAGGTTCAGCTGGCGCTCGTAAGTATGCTGGGGCGGCGTTTATCCGCCACATGATCTTGGCAGCTGTTGAAGAATGGCCGCATATTCCAGTGGTTATGCATCAGGATCATGGTACGTCGCCAGCGGTTTGTCAGCGTTCAATTCAGCTAGGTTTCTCTTCAGTGATGATGGACGGTTCTTTACTTGATGATGGTAAAACACCGTCAAGCTATGAATACAACGTTGATGTTACTCGTCGCACTGTTGAAATGGCACACGCTTGTGGTGTGTCGGTAGAAGGTGAACTGGGTGTACTAGGTTCATTAGAAACGGGGCAAGCTGGTGAAGAAGACGGAATTGGTGCAGAAGGTATCCTAAGCCATGATCAACTGCTAACTGACCCAGAAGAAGCGGCTGATTTCGTACGCAAAACCGGTGTCGATGCACTGGCGATTGCGTGTGGTACTTCACACGGTGCATACAAATTTACACGTCCACCAACAGGCGATATCTTAGCGATTAACCGCATTAAAGAAATTCATGCGCGTATTCCAAACACGCACTTAGTAATGCACGGTTCTTCATCAGTACCACAAGAGTGGTTGGCTGTGATTAACCAATACGGTGGCGAGATCCCAGAAACTTACGGTGTGCCAGTGGAGCAAATCGTGGAAGGGATCAAACACGGTGTGCGTAAAGTGAATATCGACACTGACTTACGTTTAGCGTCAACTGGTGCGATTCGCCGTCATTTAGCGCTTAATCCTTCGAACTTCGATCCACGCAAGTTCCTAGCTGAGGCGACTAAGGCGATGACTGAGATCTGTATCGCGCGTTACGAAGCATTTGGTACCGCAGGTCAAGCGAGCAAGATCAAGCCGTTATCTTTAGATGATATGTATTTACGTTATTTGTCAGGTGAACTTGATCCACAGATCAAATAACTACTAACTCAAATTCAAAAGCCCCGTTAGGGGCTTTTCAGATTGATGATAAACCCTGCTTTTTTAAGTGGGGTTTATTTTTTCGATAGTTAGGTCGTTTTTTCTAGTGCAATCGGG
>NZ_JBHRSD010000033.1:0-29148 GCF_042643375.1 Pseudoalteromonas fenneropenaei | reverse complement strand
TGGTGAACTCTCGATACTCACTGTGCTTATTAGATCAAAGGGCTAGATCTGTGTCTAGCCCTTTTTCAACAGTCTGAAGTGCGCTTTTGCGCACTTTTTTGTTGTTAATTTATCCACAACCTCTTGCCCTATATAAATTCGCTTGTCCACCACTCATAGGTTAAAGCGCAGCTCATCATCACCACTGTTATTCCTGTTCGAAACCACGACTCCGACTCTAGTATGCCCTGTTGTTGCCCGCCTTTTGCCACAGAGTACTGCGCAACCACGCATTTTTACTCGGTAAGTTTTACCTTAGGTACGAAAAAGTTGCCTGCCGAGTGGTACATGAAAAACATAAGCCATTGTATTTAAATAACAAAAAAACGGTTAAGTTCTTGCAACTGCAATAGGGAGAATTCACTTATTAGTAAGGAAAATATTATGGCTACAAGTAAAGCTAACCCAGCTGATAAAACCAATGGTATTGCAGCACATCACCCAATTTCAGACAGTATCGCCGAGTCACTGCATGGCTCTGTCGATGCGTTACATCATTCCGGTGCAAAAGCAGAAACTTTGCTGCGCGACAAAAGTGAGCATTCGAAAGTGGCGCTTGATGAGCAGCTCAATGCAATTAAACACGCTTGGCAGGGGTCAGGAGTGAAAAAGTATGCCAGCGAAAATCCGCTCAAAACAGCCGGTATCGCCTTTTCTGTAGGTATCGTGGCAACGTTACTGCTTAGCAAGAGATAACTCACTATGAATGGTTCAAATCCACATTCAACAGCTCAGCAAGAGCAGCCGCACTCTGCGGCTACTCTTGGTCAAGCGCTGAACGATACGACATCAGCCTATCAAACCTTATTCACTAAGGGCTTGGCATTTATCTCAAGTAACTGGCGTGCCAATTTACGTGCCATGCTCGTTGCCTGTTGTTTACTTGGTTTTGCGGTAACAGTCGCAGTTGTCATATGGTTTGGCTTACATGCCCTACTTGGCTATGTCATGGTCTCTTTTGGCATACATTGGCTAGTCACTGCGGGGTTACTTATGGTGGGGAACATCATCTTGATGTATTACCTGATAGTAACGGCACTTTCGCTGTTTAGCGCCGCAACTCGTTCATTACTGCGTAGTGATATTGAACTTTAGGGCAAGCAATTTGCCCTGCCTACTTGGATATCAATCATGACAACTTTAGCAAACTGGATATTTACTCGCTGCCATCGCCGCTCGCGTCTGGCAAAAGTTCAGCTGTTACTGCAGTACTATTACAGCACCCATTGCAGTAAAGCATTATTACAGCAATTGACTGAGGTGCTGAAAACACCATCCGGTTTGTTAGCTGGCTGTGCGGTGCTGTTAGTTGGCAAGCAAATGCCGAAACGCAAACTCTTGAAGTGGTTTATCTTACTGCGTCGTTTTCAGCAAAATATGGCCTCGCAACGCAGCTAGTTAACCTCAGCTTCGCATAAGTAATGCGTTTCTAGGTGCTATTTTTACTGACTTCTGCGTTATTTTGAAGCGAAATAGCTCGCTATTCCAGCTCCAAAATGCCTTGAGTTCAGACAAAAATATCGAGCTAGAAACATAAAAGATTGCTAAGTTATTGTTTTATTAAATTTTGCACTATTTCTTATACAAACCTGAGGTTAGTCAAATACACTTTTCAACCCAGTCAAAGTCACGGGCTTCAAGAGCACTTGAGATATTTTTAGTTTCATCAATACGTTAGGGTCTGGTTCATAACCACTAATAATAATGATGGAGCACTCTGGGTACTGCGCGCGGATCCCTTCTGCTAGCACTAAACCATTTTTATCTGGCAAGCCAATATCTAGCATTACGCAGTGCCAATGACGTTGCGGCAATAATTGCTCGCATTCCAAAGCGCTTCCGACACCTGTAGCTTGGACTCCAAAAGAATGTAGGAGCTTCAACATCAGCTCACGACTGTCTTTATCATCCTCCACCACCATAACATCACGTCTTTGTCGTGCCTTTGGTTGTGGTGTTGGCGGTTTAGCGCCTTGCAGCACTTCGGTCAGCGTCGCTTGCAATACTAAAGGTGCAATCGGCTTACTGACAAGAGCATGACAGCCAAGTGCCATTAACTCCTCTTTAGTACCTGCTTGAGCGGCAGCAGTCACGGCAATAACTGGTAAAGTTGCGTCCTTGGCGCGAATAGCCGCAAGCACCTCACGACCGGACATGTTTGGCAAATGCAAATCAAGTAATACCACCGCAAAGGATGTTGGGGTTTGTGCCAGCCGAGTTAATGCCTGTTCGCCACTTGCAACCACTGCAACTTGATAACCAAAGTGAGTGAGGTGAGTCTGTAACAGTGTCTGAATATCGGGATTATCTTCCACTACCAATGCCATCGTGCCGAGCGGTGGTCGCCATTGCGTCTGTGCTAAGGAGCCTTCGACTTGAGGCTGAGGCTGAGGCTCAGCACACTGAGGTGCATCGATACTAAAACTAAAGCAACTGCCGACCCCAAGCTCAGACTCAGCAACCAATTTCCCGCCCATTAAAGCAACGAGATCCGCGCTGATGGCAAGGCCAAGTCCAGCGCCTTGCTGTACTTTGGTCGTGGTATCTTGGACTTGGGTAAACGGTGCAAAAACCCGCGCGAGATCGTCGGCTGGAATACCAATACCACTGTCAGCCACTTCAAAATGGAGGCGCTGCTGCGCTTTACACACCTTTACCGTCACCTGCCCTTGGAAAGTAAATTTAATGGCATTGTAAATTAGGTTGATCAACACCTGCTTCAAACGTGTTTGGTCGCAGCACACCCAATCACGCTCAGTAACATTACTTTGGATAACAAATCCTATTTGTTTACTTTGCGCGGAGAGGGAGAAAATATCATACAAGCTATTTTGTAGCGCACAGACAGACATAGGTTGTACGTCTAGCTGTAAGGTGTGGGCATGTAACTTAGACAGATCCAACACATCGTCCAAGAGCTTCAACAAGTGCTCGCCATTATTATAAATAATCCCAAGCTCAGAACGATGCTCAGCTTGATTGACGTTTTGTAACAACAGCTCAGTGTAACCAAGAATAGAAGTCAGCGGGGTGCGTAGTTCATGGCTCAAATGAGCGAGAAACTGATCTTTCGCGCGGTTTTCGGCTTCGGCTTTTAAACGCTCAAGGCGCTCCTTTTTAAGTTCGGTGCGCGCCAGAGCATAACGAATTGCGCGCACAAAACGCGCGCTACCAAGCTCATACTTGGCGACAAAGTCCTCTGCCCCTGCTTTTAAAGCCGCGTCGTCAAGTTCAGCATCGACTTGACCAGTGAGCATAATAATAGGGGTGCTGAGTTGTTGCTGTTTCGCAAAATCGAGCAACGTCAGGCCACTTTGATGCCCCAAACGGTAATCGAGCAAACACAAGTCAAAGCCACCGTGAAGTAACGCGGTTTTAGCATCATCAAGATTGCGCAGCCAACATAGCTCTACCACAAAATCGTCTATCTCGGCTAAACGCGCTTCGGTGAGGATAAAATCGTCCTCATCATCTTCCACCAGCAGTAGCTTGACTGCTTGTCGCCCCAGTAAGTTTTGTTGTGTTGCTGACATTGGATACCGCTCCTTGATAACGCCATGAGCGTCTTTAACGTGGCAACTCGACTATCTCAATCCAGTATTTACCGAGCTCACGCATCAATGTTACTAAGCCTTGGAAATCGACCGGTTTACTAATATAGGAGGCTGCGCCTAAGTCATACCCGCGCAATTTGTCCTCCTCTTGTAAAGACGTCGTTAGAATTACGACTGGGATAGAACGTAGCTGTGGGTCGCATTTAATCGCCTGTAAAGCTTGTCTGCCATCCATTTTCGGCATATTTAAATCAAGTAGAATTAAATCTGGACGCACAAAACGCTGCACATCCTCAAACGGCGGTTCGTTACGTAGATACTGCAATAATTGCTCACCATCTTTAACAAATTCAATGGCATTAAGCACGCGACTTTCATGCAACGCATCACGCGTAAGCAGTTGATCGTCTTCATCATCATCCGCCATTAATATTTTGATTGGCATGGCTTTTCTATTCATAGTTAGAGATCTCTTGAGTTAAAATCGGTTGTGCTTGGCGCGGCAATGTGACGATAAAAGTGGCACCTTGACCTAATGCCGAGTCGGCAGTAATACTACCACCGTGACGTTCCACTATGCGTCGGCACAAAGCTAAACCAATGCCAGTTCCTGGATATTCATTTCTGTCATGTAAACGTTGAAATGGCGAAAAGATTTTGTCTTGGTAATGCGCCTCAAACCCAATGCCATTGTCTTTAAACTCTATGCTGACCAGCTCGCTGACGGGGTTTGCAACTTCGCTCACCACAATGTTAGGCAACACATCGCTACGGCGAAATTTTATGGCGTTTGCCAGCAAGTTAAAGCACAACTGGCGGATTTGGCTGGCATCACAATCTAGCTGGGGTAAAGCACCAACGGTAACCGTTGCACCCGCTTCACTTATCGCGACTTCTAAGTCATCCAGTGCACCGTCGACAATGTCATTGAGCGCGACTTGCTGAAACGGCTTTTGCTTAGTGGCCACCCGAGAAAGTGCAAGCAAGTCATTAATAAGCAAAGACATGCGGGCTGCTGCGCTATTCATTCTAGCCAAATAGTCTTGTGCTTTAGCATCAAGCACGCTGTGATAGGTGTTTTTTAGCCTATCACCAAATGCTTGGATTTTACGTAGCGGCTCTTGCAAATCATGAGAAGCAACAAAAGCAAAGTCCTCAAGCTCGCGATTACTTTTGTTCAGTTCATCCGCCAATTGCTGCAAAGTGGCAGTACGCGCTGCAACTTTAGATTCTAACTCCTGATTAGCTTGACTCAGGCGAGCTTCCGCACGACGGGCATCACGAAGATTTTTGACCACCAACAATAAAGACATGGATAGCAAGAGCGCGCTCAAAATCGCAAACCAGAGAATATTTTGCTGTGCTTGATTACGCACGTTATTGAGAAACTGCCGCTGTACTTCACGGATCTTCATTTCCTCTGCTAACAAAACTCGGTATTGCGCGCTCAGTTGCAGTGCCGTTTCATCAGAGCTTGCCAAAAGCTGTATTTTATTACGCGCCCCTTGTTGTAGTTTGCGTAAACTACTTT
Organism: Pseudoalteromonas fenneropenaei; assembly: GCF_042643375.1. Classification (NCBI taxonomy): domain Bacteria; kingdom Pseudomonadati; phylum Pseudomonadota; class Gammaproteobacteria; order Alteromonadales; family Pseudoalteromonadaceae; genus Pseudoalteromonas; species Pseudoalteromonas fenneropenaei. The sequence continues at coordinate 24,024 of NZ_JBHRSD010000033.1, read as the reverse complement.
GTAATTGCGCAATTTGTTCCACGACTGTAGCGAGATACGCTCTGATCCGCGCTTGCTGGCTAGCACTTTCCGATTTTTCCGCCGTCACTCGCGCAATACTTTCATTGAGCTGGCTAATACTGTGCTCAAAAGGCTGCAAATAGGCTTCGTCTTGCGACAACAGATAAGCCCGCAAATTGGACTGTGCATTCAAGACTGCAATGTGTAAATTATCCAGCGCCAAAATAAGCTCGCTGGTGTTCTCAATACGTAATTGATACTCGTTGAGCTTTTCGGTGTTGCTCATGCCAATGATCACATTGGCTATTAGTAAGCCAACACACACCAGCATAGTTAGCCACACACTTAGCACTCGCGTTGCCGCTTTAAGCCAACGTTTTGCATTCCTAAGCATGTTTATCCCTTTAGTTGTTTCAATAATTCACTACACGTTAAACTGCTGGCTAATACTGCCTCAGCAATCGCGGCCAATTCGGCTTGCGCGGGCTGGCCTTCACTGACGATGCGCAGCAATTCAGCGTTCATCGAAATTTGATTAAGAGATTTTCGAATATCGTGGCAAACCTCATCGTGATGTTTAGTCTTTGTCATAACACAACCTTAAGTTATTCTTCGATTTGATAGCTGCTTAAGCGGTTATATAAGGTTTTGGTGCTTATCCCTAACAACCGTGCCGCTGAGGTTTTATTCCCTTGCACAGATTTCAACGTTTCAAAGATCAGCGCTTTTTCCACTTCCTCAATGGTTTTGCCGGGGGTTACTTCCTGACCTAATGAAATATTTTGCGAACTAGGAGTCGTGCTTGGTAACTCAGTCGGTGATGGCGTCGTGTGGTTGGCAAACTGTGAAAAAGGTGAATGCAAAGCATCGCTAAAATCCAGCAGTCCTTTGTCCCTATCGGCCATAATATAGGCGCGGTGTATACTGTGTTTTAACTCTCGCACGTTACCGGGCCAGTCATACTCAAGCAAGCGCTTAAAATCTAAATCACTCACTTGATAGTTGGTGTTATTTTGTTGATTAAATTGAGTCAAAAAGAATTGGCTAAGTAATGGAATATCTTCACGCCGCGTGCGTAACGGCGGAATATGAATAGGAAATACCGCAAGGCGGAAGTAAATATCTTCCCGTAGTACGTTGTCCTTGGCTATTTGCTCGATACTGCGGTTGCTGGCTGAAATGATCCGACACGCCGTTTTAATACTCTGAGTGCCACCAACCCTAGTTAAAGTTTGGGTTTCAAGAACCCGCAGTAAGTTAGGTTGTAACTCAATGGGCATTTCGGTAACTTCATCTAAAAATAAAGTGCCATTACACGCTTGTTCAAAGACTCCCAGTTTTTGTGCGACTGCACCAGTAAATGCCCCTTTTTCATGACCGAATAATTCACTGCCGATCAATTCTTTGGCGATAGCACCGCAGTTCACACCAACAAAGTCGCCCTTAACTTGACTGGCATTGTGTATCGCTTTGGCGACCATTTCTTTGCCAACCCCGCTTTCACCCAATAGCATGACATTCGCATCGGTCTTCGCGACACGCTCAATCAATTCATACAGTGTTTGCATGGCCTCTGACTCACCGATTAAACAACCAAAGTGGTGTGTATTTTCAGCTGCGCCAATTTTTTTCTTAGCTTGCAATACAGTTTGGAAGTCTTCCGCAACCAAAGGTTTTAATAAATGACTGACCCCTTTATCGCAAAGCTGGGCAAGCGCAGACTTTACCGCCGGATGACCTGATATTAAGGTCACCTTGGTATGATCTTGGCGCTTACGCAGCCAATCGACCAAGTGCAGTCCGCTGCCATCCGGCAGCATGAAATCTAAAAAAATGTGCTCATAGGACTGTAAGCTCAGCATATGCTGCGCTTCATTGAGATTATTGGCGGTGTCACAAAAACACCCTAAATGTTCCAGTATACGTGCGGCAATTTGATTAAATTGCGCATCATCATCAACCAGTAGAACTGTTTTCACACCCTCTCCTTAGTGCCCACAAGTATTAATTTGGCATCATCACCAGCAAACTTTGCGGTTTTATTTGGAACTCAAGTTGCTCACTCTCAAACACTTCACCATCCAATGCATAGCGTATCGGCTGACTAAATAGTAAGCGCAACCGCTGACATTGAAACGAATCCAGTGCCGTGCAGTCTTGGTTGCTCATCAAAGTTTGAGCAACCGACCAATATTCAGACACCTGAGTTTGGTGGTGTATCACCGTCACATCCATCTTGCCATCTTGCCAATCAGGTGTGCTTTCGCCGCCTTGTGCCAAAATAGTTGACCAAGGCGCGGCATTTGCGACCACACAGCTTGCACAGCATAGCGTTTGTGCTGGCTTATCATCCGCGATAACAGTCAGTTCAACTTGGTGATTGTCCAATACCGCGTCCATAAAACTCTGCATATAGGCGACTTGCCCATGCTCATTTTTACGTTCACGATTGGCCTGCGATAGCATTTGTTCTGCAATGCCAACCGCGGCCATTAATAGCATCGACTTGCCATTACAACTTACCGTGTCAATCCATTGTGACTGACCAGATACTAAAGTACGACAAGCAAACAGAATTGGATCAATTTTAGATACACTGCCATGAAAAGCATGTGCTAAGGAGTTAGCGGTCCCTAAAGGTAAAATTCCAAACTTAGCTTGATGACCCATCACAACATCAGCCACGGCGGCTAAAGTACCATCGCCACCACCTGCGACAACAAGCGCAGGCTCACTCGCTTGCAACGCTTGTAATGCACAGCACTGAATACTTTTATCAGCTTCAGTTTGGTATATTGCCAGCTGATAACGCTGCGTTAAATAGCCCAGAATATCGTTTTCATATTGCAGCCATTTGCCCCCGCCTGCCACAGGGTTCACCACCAATACCGCCAGCTCTTTATGCTCTAATTCACCGTGTTGATGCCAATGTTCAAGCCTAGCTAATTGGCGCCGATTAAGGCGAGCACGTTGACGCTTGGCACGGATCTGTGCCATTGCGTCGGTAGCTGATGCCACTTGCTGAGTGGCAAGTAAAAATGCGGCGCACACCAACACCGAACGACCACGCCCAAGTGCACAGTGTACGACTACTTTACGTCCCTCGGCATGATGTACAGCAATCCACGACAACGCCTGTGCAATTTGTTGTTTCGATGGTGAGTGGTGATCTAAGATAGGAATACTTAAATAGTAAAATCCAGCGTCTTCTGTCTGCCAGTTAAAGCCATCATACTCCGCTGTCACATCTAAAATAGCCACAATCCCCTCAGCTTGTAACATCGCTACATCTGTAGGCAACAGTCGGCTTGCAACAAATAGTTGATCGCTTAGCTGAGTGCAATTTACGTGCGCTTTTTGGATTCTGATCAGCCAGTTATAGCACCACACTGCACCAAGGTAAGGCAGCAAAATAAGTTTAATCAAAAGCGGTACTTTTCCCGTTGCACGCTTTCTAAAAATGCTGGGTTGATTAGTGACATAAGCAAGCGCTACGATACTAACGGCGATAAAAATCCACAATAAAGGTGTTAACAGCCAACTTGGGTAGCTGCAAACCATAAGTGCTAGAATTGATGCCAACACGAGTAAATGGTACTTGAACATTTTCATGATTCATTCCTTATAGGCGCTCGGTCCCTGCTCAATACAGTATCAAAAAGTATTGGCTTGAGGTTGTTCAATCCCCAATCAGCTTAGCTAAGTTTAACTTAACGAACAATGAGCCAGCACAACTGACTCGACGATTCGAGCGAGATGTTTGCTGTACTTACGTCAGGTAATTGCACCAACAAAAACAAATAAGCTGCCCAAATTATCTAGCGCGTTTTTTATTTTGCTTTCAGCTAACTTTTGCTACGCTTAAATGACCCTTCCGACATTTGCGGTACAATCTTGAAAGTAATAAATATCAAAGAGTTAGAGCCAGGCATGTTTGTGATGCGGGTCGTGTCACAAAAAGGCCAAGTGAAAGTCAAAAATCAGGGTTGGGTAAAAACGGCAAAATCCATTGCGGCGCTGGCGGCGGCGGGAATCGTTGAAATTGAAATCGATCCGAGCAAAACCTTGGCGGCAGAGCCAACTAACGCATGGCGCGATAATGCGCCAAAGCCTACGGCCCCTGCCACTGTGGCGACAAGCACGGCTACAACGAAGCGCTCACCAAGCCATAAAAGTACCTCAATTGAAGGTGAGATGTCGGTTGCCATTGAGCTATATCAAGAAGCCAAGCAGCTGCAGCAAAAAGCTTTCGATGACATCAAAGCTGGCCGCAATATAGATGTGAGCGCCTTTCAAGCCGCAGCATCTGGTATTATTGATTCGATTTTTCGCAATCAGGATGCACTCGCTTGCATCGCGCGGATCCGTGAAAAAGACGCCTATTTACTTGAGCATTCGCTCAATGTGTCGATATTAATCAGTATTTTCGCCAAACACTTAGAGCTTGAGCGCGATGTGATTGAGGTGCTCGCAACGGGGGCGTTACTCCACGATATAGGTAAGATCCAAATTCCTGACAAAGTGTTGCACAAAGCAGGCAAGCTTACTGAGCCTGAGTTTCAAGTGATGCAACAGCATGCCAAATTCAGCAAAGCGATTTTGGAACAATCAGGGCTGCCAGAAATCGCGATAGACATTGCGGCATACCATCACGAGCGTCTAGATGGTAGTGGCTATCCGTTTCAACTTACAGGCGATGCCATCAGCCAATATGTACGGATGGCGAGCATAGTTGATGTCTATGATGCGCTGACCGCAGAACGAGTCTATAAAACGGGTATGACTCCGATTAAAGCCTTTAAGATTTTGCGCGAAGGCTGTCCTCATCATTTTGATGAGTCACTATTAAGCCAATTTATTCAATGCATTGGGTTGTACCCAGTTGGCACCTTAGTGAAGCTGAAAAGCGGACGGGTTGGTGTGGTGGCGCAAAGTAATAGCAATGCACCGCTCAAGCCAATCGTAAAAGTCTTCTACCATGCAAAACATATGCACCATGTACAAGTCCAGGATATTGATCTGGCGTCAAAAAAGGTCGATGACGAGCTGGAAGCAGCGATTAAACCTGAGGAATTTAACATCGACTTGATCCGTTTCTTCCGCCAATCAATGTTGCCTTAATGAGCATTTATAGATTTGGCGCGACATAAAATCGCGCTAGAGCAAACCAGTCGCTGAAGTAGGTGGTTTAGCGTCAAGAATAAAAATTAAGGGGCACTTCAGCCCCTTTAAGTTCTTTATTCTGGCGGCCAATCTTCCATCGCTTGCATGGAAAACTCAATACCATCAAAGTAAAACACCGTCAGCTCAGGGGTAATTTCAATCACTTGCAAGGCGCCGATACTGTCCCCTTCATAGAGCTCCCTGCCGTTAAGCTTAATCCAACGTTTGCTCGGTTCAGTGGCATAAATGTGTGCCAGATATTTAAAGCTCGGTAAACTGGCCTGAACATCACGCGGCAGCTTATTTACCGGTGTAACGCGCACTGCCGACATAGTGCTTTGGGTAATCGCGCTAGCCGGTTTGTTCTCCGTTGCAGCCACCGCTTCCGCAAATGCGTCTTGCAACGCTTTGGCCGCACTTGTTGGCGCCTCAATCTTAGTACTATCATCCGTTGCGGGTTGTTCTAGTGGTTTTCCCACCACGCGATAACCTTGCTGTTGTAAGCTGGCGATATCGTTATTCGCCCCTAAGTTGACATTGTTGGTGGTTTTAGCTGGTAATTGGATTTGCCCATCCACAGTAATTGGCACCAATTGCTGTTGATAAATTGGCTGACCTAAACTGTCGACTCCAACCTGAATAGACAACCACTGATAATGCTTAGCCTGATTGGCCTGGTTTACAGCAGCCGTGTTCACTTTCGCGGGTGGATTAGTCGCAGCAGATACTTCGTTCTGCTCTGCCGCACTATTTTCCGCAGCTGCACGCTTTTCCTCAAACGCATTCTCTTTACTCACATCAGGCTTGCTTGCTGCCTCGTTTGCTTGCAATGCGATTGTTGCATTTGGTTGTGATACCGCTTGGTAACGCTGCCAACTTTTCCCAGCCATAAACCCAGCAGCAATACAGATAAGTGCAGCACTGCCCCATCCTAATCGGCGTAGGCCCGTTTGGTAACGCAGCACTTGCTGTTGTAACTCGGCCTGTTGTAAGCGCGCCGCCGTATCTTGGGCTGACTGTGCACCTCTTTGATTTGCTTCAGCAACAAAACTCATTAGTGTCTCCTAAACCAGATACGAAAGTGCAAAACCAACGCCAAACAAACCACTCAGTGCAAGTACAGGTTGCCACCAAGTTACCTGCTTAGATTGAGCGACTGGCAAAGCATGAGTCATTGGCAGCGCTTCTTGCGCCGCTTGCTGCACTATGGATTTATCTACCACAGTATGCTGGAGCGAAAACGCCCCTAGCAAACAGCGGTCAGCAAGCAGGTTTAGTAACCTTGGTACACCGCCCGTCAATTGATACATCAAACGAATTGCATCCGCAGCAAAGAGTCCACGCTCACATCCTGCGACCTGCAAGCGATGCTGAATATAGGCAAACACTTGTTGCTCACTCAGTGGTAATAAGTGATAACGCGCGGTAATGCGCTGTGCTAATTGACGCAGCTCAGTGCGCTGCAATAATTGTTGCAGTTCAGGTTGGCCGACCAACACTATCTGTAATAACTTTTTGTGGTCAGTTTCTAAATTGGTCAACAACCTTAGTTGCTCTAACACCTCAGGCGCTAGATGCTGCGCTTCGTCAATGATCAACATAGTGTGACCGCCCGCCTGATGGTTATTCAGCAACTTTTGCTTGATCACATCGGTGAGCTGTTTGAGAGAGGCCTGTTCGGGGTAGCTTTGCTTGAGTTCATCACAAATCGTCGCGAGCAGCTCTTGTGCGGACAAGGTTGGGTTCAAAATAAACGCCACTTGCGTATTCTCAGGCAGTGATGCCAGTAACGTGCGGGTAATCGTGGTTTTCCCCGTCCCCACCTCACCGGTCAGCAGCACAAAACCACCGGCGTCACCTAGACCATATTGCAGATTCGCAAGCGCCTCTTTGTGGCGTTCACTTAAAAACAAATACTCCGGATTGGGGGCAATAGAAAACGGCTTTTCCGATAAGCCAAAGTAGCCTAAATACACAACCTGTCTCTTTTGTTGTTATGGTTTTCCCTATGATGGCAAAAAATGTCGCGAAGTTATAGCGCGAAGTCCGCTACAGGGTGATTTTTTCCGTTACAATTAAGCCAATTCAGTAAGTTCATTACTAAGGCAAATTAATGCAAGTATATCTGGTGGGTGGTGCAGTTCGCGATAAACTCTTGGGCCGTGCCATTAAAGAGCGTGATTATGTGGTCGTTGGCAGCACGCCAGAGCAGATGTTGGCCGCTGGCTTCCAACAGGTCGGAAAAGATTTCCCGGTATTTTTACACCCACAAAGTAAAGAAGAATATGCCCTTGCCCGTACTGAGCGGAAACATGGACAAGGCTACACTGGCTTTATTTGCGATTTTGCCCCTTCCATAACTCTTGAAGAGGATTTAATGCGCCGCGATTTAACCGTCAATGCCATCGCAATGGATGACCATGGTCAACTTATTGACCCTTATGGCGGGCAACAAGATTTAGCAGCCAAAGTATTACGCCATGTAAGCGACGCTTTTCAGGAAGATCCGCTACGCGTGTTGCGGGTGGCACGCTTCAAAGCGCGGTATATTGAATATGGCTTCACGATTGCAGCTGAAACCTTAACGCTGATGAAAACCATGGTCGCCAATGGCGAGCTCGATACCTTAACGCCAGAGCGGGTTTGGTTAGAGTGTGAAAAAGCCCTCAGCGATGGGCATTTTGCACATTTTCTGGATGTGCTTGCTGAAGTTAATGCGCTCACGCTGCTGTCGCCTGAATTAGCAACGTGTTGGAACTTTACGCTCTGCACTGAGCTGTCGGCACGCTTTAGTTATGCGCATCAAGCCGAGTTATCAAGCACCGCACAATTTGCCCAACTGGCAGGCTTTATCAGCCAAAGTGGCTGTGAGCTTTTGAGTAAAAAGCTCAAACTTTCTAACCAACAAGTCCTTGCGCTGCAACTTATGCAGCAGTGGCTGGCAATACAAGCTAATTGTTCAGCTGAAGCGGTAGCACAAGTGTTTGAGCAGTTTGATATGTGGCGCCGTCCTGAGCGGGTGCTGCTACTTTTAGAGATCATCAATATCGCAATAACCAACGACAGTTATTTGCTCACCGATATTCGCGCTGCACACAGCGCGGGGTTAACAGTCAATGCCGCGCCTTTTATTGCCAATGGACTAACAGGCCCAGCCATTCGTGATGCGGTAAAAACAGCGCGACTACAAGCAATCCAAGCTTGTTTTTCCAGCTAAGCACACAGCTTTGGTATTCGCTTAGACAAACAAAAAACCCGCATTCGCTGCGGGTTTTTTCTTATCAGGTAATCACTTACCAAGCCAAGTAAGCAAACAGCGCCGCGCCGAGTAACAAGCGATAGATCACAAATGGCATCATCCCCATTCGCGAAATAATTTTCAAAAAGAAGAAAATACAAGCATAAGCACTGATGAATGATAGTGCCGCACCAAGCAGCAAAGTGCCCCACGCCACAGGCTCACCACTCAAGGCTAAATCTAAGCTGTAATACAGTCCCATCATGCTTATCACGGGAATCGCCATCAAAAACGAAAAACGCGCAGCGCTTTCTTTATTGAGTCCCAGCATCAAGCCGGCAGTGATGGTGATCCCAGAGCGCGAGGTACCAGGGATCATCGCGGTCGCTTGCGCTAGCCCTAAGATCAATGCGCTTTTCCAATTCAGCTGATAAATCGTCTTTATCTGCTGTGCTTTGGCATCGGCGTACCACAGCAATAAGCCAAACACGATTGTGGTCGTGGCTATCACCCACGCGCTACGCAGATATATTTCAATAAAATCTTTAAATAACAAGCCAAAAATAGCGGTTGGTATAGTTGCAATAATAATCCACCAGCCTAATTTGCTGTCTTCAGTTTGTCCTTGCTGGCCAAATGATTTAAACCAAGCGGCTAAGATCTCAGCCACTTCCTTACGAAAATAAATCACGACAGCCAGCAAAGTCCCAACATGGACTGCCACATCAAAAGCGAGACCTTGATCTTGCCAACCAAACACTTGTGACGGTAACAGTAAATGGGCTGAGCTAGAGATAGGTAAAAATTCAGTAAAACCCTGTAATAAAGCCAAAACGATAATTTCAATCAGACTCATAGTAAGGAAAACTCCACTTTCCATAGTTTTTGTTGGGATTTGTCGTAAGCTTGCCACAGCTCTGCCATAGTTTTGCCTTGGCATGGATGAGGTAAGTGCGGCGCCAGCTCCGCAAGGGGTTGTAACACAAAAGCATTGGTGCAAATTTCGCCACGAGGCAACTGTGCAGGTGTATCACAGATCACCGTATCATAAAGTAGCAGATCTAAATCTAAAGTACGGGGGCTGAACTTTTTGTCACTGGCTTTTCGGCCATGTTGCTTTTCCAGCTCTTTCAGTAGTGCGCAAGTCTCAGCCAAACTGAGCTCGGTGTTAGCGTAAAACACCGAGTTGTAAAAATTGCGCCCCTTAAACCCCACGGCTTCGCTTTCAAACACCGATGAATGTCGATACTTTGGAAAATACGCAATAAGCGAAGCAAGTCCTGCACGAAAGTGTTTTTCGCGCTCCACATTGCTGCCAATACTGATGTAGATGTCTGCCATGCTAGCGCACTCTAGCGCGGGTGATCTCAACCCCGACGGTTTGCGCTTTAGGCACAGCTGCGGGTTTGCTGACTTTGATAGTCACTTGCGGCACCGCAAATTCTTGAAGAATCATCTGCGCTAAGCCTTCGACTAAAGTCTCCAACAATTCAACCTGATTTTGCTGACAAAAAGCATCGACTCTGGCACTGACTTTGGCATAATCAACTGCAAGGCTAATGTCATCAGTGGCAGCTGCCGATGAAATATCAGTCGCCATGACAATATCGAAGTACAAGCTTTGTTTACTTTCTTTTTCAAAGTCGTACACTCCTATTATTGTCTCGACATGCAACTGCGAGATATAAACCTTATCCATGATAACTCCACTAGGTTGGGGTTTAGACTGAGCTTAGCAAAAACGTGCAAAGGCAATAAAACAACAGTGTTGTAAAATACTCAATACAGGTCGGCCGTCACTAAGGAAGAGGCGATAATAGCTGAAAACCTGAGATTAAAAAATAAGGAAGCGTGTGTTAATCGGTGTAATGTGTGTTCTGGCCTACTTAATGGGTTCTATTTCCTCGGCAATTTTGGTGTGTCGAGTTTTTCGCTTGCCCGATCCGCGCTTCGCTGGTTCAAATAATCCTGGTGCTACCAACGTGTTGCGCCTTGGCGGTAAACTGCCGGCACTACTGGTATTAATTGGTGATGTACTGAAAGGGACCATTCCAGTCTGGGGAGCCTACTTCTTGGCGATTGAGCCATTGTGGTTAGGTATGGTGGCCGTGGCGGCTTGCCTTGGCCATATCTATCCGGTCTTTTTCCATTTTAATGGTGGTAAAGCGGTCGCGACGGCATTTGGTTCTCTGTTGCCAATCGGTTTGTCACTGGCAGGGTTATTGGTCGCCACTTGGATACTGATCCTATGGTTAACGCGCTACTCGTCACTCGCAGCGATTATTACCGTGAGCTTAGCACCGCTTTATACCTATTTAATCAAACCGCTTTATACCCTACCCGTGACATTTTTAACCCTGCTGATCATTTTCCGCCATCGCGCCAACATCAAGCGTTTGTGGCAAGGAAAAGAACCGAAAATTACCAACAAATTAAAGCGCTGATAAGCTGTCGAGCGGCCAACGTGCTTTCGTTTTCATATCCAAAGACGCATATTGACCCGCTTTTAAGCGCTGCATGCCTGCATAAGCTATCATTGCGCCATTATCTGTACAAAACTCAGTGCGCGGATAATACACTTGGCCTTGCATGCCTTTCATCATTCGTTCGAGCTTTTCGCGCAGTGCAATATTGGCGCTTACGCCACCGGCAATCACCAAACGCTTAATACCTGTTTCTTTTAAGGCACGTTTACATTTAATCGCTAAAGTATCAATCACTGCGGTTTGAAACGCATGGGCAATGTCGGCTTTGGTTTGCGGGTCATCGCCTTCACTACGTATAGTGTTAGCAGCGGCAGTTTTTAGGCCACTAAAGCTAAAATCTAAGCCCGGTCTGTCCGTCATCGGACGCGGAAATTCAAAACGTCCCGCATGACCGGCAAGTGCCATTTTCGCCAACATAGGGCCACCTGGATAGTCCAATCCAAGCAGCTTAGCAGTTTTGTCAAACGCTTCGCCCGCGGCGTCATCTACCGACTCACCAAGCACTTGATATTGACCAATGCCAGCCACCTTTACCATCATGGTATGGCCACCCGAAACCAATAGCGCAACAAACGGAAATTCTGGCGCATTGTCTTCTAGCATAGGTGCCAATAAGTGGCCTTCCATATGATGCACTGCCACCGCTGGAATACCCCAGCCGTAAGCTAACGAGCGACCAATTGAGGTGCCGACCAATAAGGCACCAACTAGGCCCGGACCCGCCGTATACGCCACGCCATCAAGTGACTCAGGACCACAACCCGCTTGCTTAAAAGCTGCCTCAATTAACGGTAAGGTTTTACGCACGTGATCGCGAGAGGCCAATTCTGGCACTACCCCACCGTAGTCAGCATGGACTTTGACTTGGCTGTAAAGCTGATGTGCTAACAGACCTAATTTATCATCATAAATCGCAATGCCTGTTTCATCACAGGATGACTCGATCCCCAAAATGCGCAACGCACTACTCCTTACTGTTCGTTAAGTTCTAAGCCGATATTAGTTTGCCCGTCTTGCACCGCTAATGCGCGTAAACCACGGACAGATTCACTGGTGATACGTCCCATGTTTTCCACATAGTCTATCATCTCACCCAGCACTTCGATTTCGTATTGCATCAAAGGATGTTCACGAACTAATTTGTTATCCGGCTCCAGCCCCTCGCTTTCCAGTAAGTACTCAACATAGCGGGCTACTGTGGCTTGGGAAATTTTCGCAATGCTGACAAACTCTTGTTCGTCTTTGGCCATCAAGCCATGCATATAACCAAGTAAAGCCGTGGCACTATCAATGGCTAAATAAGTACCAAACATCTCAAAATCGGTTAGTTCCGGCACATTTGGCTCAACTTTCTCAATTTGCTTTTCTAGGCTGATTTTGCTTATTGGCAGCAATAACTTTTCCCAGCACACATTTAGGGCGATACGTAGCAAAGATTCATCGCCAAAACCCGTTGCCTCACTAAACAAACCATAATTAGGCAACATACGTTCAAGGATTGCACCGGCCAACGCCGCCTTTTGCATATAATTGAGGTCTCGAATACGCTGGAAGTTATTCGCTTTATTCATGTTCTTTGTGTCTCACATTGCCAGCAATAGTCAAATGCTGGACCGTTTTCTTCGAGGCAAGCTGGGCATTGCCAATGGGTCGATGGTTGTTGGTGATAGTTTACCAAGATTTGTTGCGCACGGGCTAATTTTATCGCATAAACCATGACTTTAACTTGGGTTTGTATAAATGGGATTTCTCCTAATGCCCCTTGTAAAAATTCGCCTTGCAAGCACGTTTGAATGCCCGCTTGTGACAATAAACCACAGACTATATGCGCTTCCATCCCATGCTCTGCCAAATAGGCACATTGCCATGAAAATGGGTCGATAAACGCTTGAGTTGTCATTCATTTCACCTTATGTTTTATACTACTTCTTTGAGTCTACACCAATTTGAGCAAATCATGACCTTAACCACTCCGGCTTTGCTGTTCCCCGCTATTTCTTTACTATTGTTGGCTTATACCAACCGCTTTTTAGTGCTGGCACAATTGATCCGTGAGCTTAACGCTCGCGAGGGTGAATCCATTCGTCCTTTGGTCGTTGCTCAGATTGAAAACCTCCGCAAACGCATTCGCTTAATCCGTTTAATGCAGGTCTGGGGGGTCGGTTCATTTTTACTTTGCACTTTAGCCATGTTTGCGGTTTTTATTGCCATGCCAACCGCTGGCACTTGGTTATTTGGTGCTAGCCTCTGCGCACTAACTATGTCTTTATTGCTATCTTTATATGAAATTCACATTTCTTGCGACGCAATAGCCATAGAACTGCGAAATATTGAGAAAAAACCAATACAGAAATGAGCAGTTTATTTAACCTCTGACTATACTCAGACAGAAAGTTAGTTAAGTCAGGTAGGTCGAGTGAATAGCTTTTTGTTTACAGATGAAGACTTTAGTCACGAATCGAATCCGGAAGTTGAAGCCGATAAATGGCATATCCTAATCGTCGACGATGAAGAAGACATTCATCAGGTTACGCGCTTAGTGCTGGCTGATTTTAAATTTGAAAACAAAGCCTTACACTTTCATCACGCCTATTCCGCAGCGGAAGCTAAACAGCTGCTAGGGGCGCAAAATGATATTTCAGTTGGTTTAATAGACGTGGTAATGGAAAATAATCACGCGGGTCTTGAGCTTGTTCATTTCATTCGCCACGATATTGCCAACCTAGACATTCGCCTGATTCTGCGTACCGGCCAACCCGGTGAGGCACCAGAAGAGGCGGTGATCCGCGACTACGACATTAATGACTACAAGAATAAAACCGAATTGACGGCGGTTAAGCTAAAAACCTTACTCTATTCAGCCTTACGCTCCCATCGCGACATAAAAACCATTGAAAGGCATAAATCTGGATTGGAACGTATTATTAATGCCTCATCATCGTTTTTAAAATGCGACAGTGTCAGAGAGTTTGCATCCACTATTTTAGAACATGTCACTGATGTGATGGGCATTCACGACAGCGAAATATATTGCGCTGCAGCAGTTAACAGCCAAACTCAATCTGCCACTGATTTTAAATTGTTAGCCGCTTCGGGTGTAGACGTTGAGCCACATAACAATGATATCCCGCAGAATGTTAAAAATTTGTTTATAGAAACCCATAATCGTAAAACATCCAGCAAGACCGAAAACGAATACGTTGGTTACTTCCCGACTCAAGGTGGGGTAGAAACTATGTTGTATGTCAGTAAGCAATCAAGGCTACAAGCTACTGACTGCCAATTGTTGGAGTTTTTTGCCAATAATATTGCGTTGGCTTACGATAATTTACGGTTACGAGAGACAGTTAAAGAGTCACAAAAAGAATTATCGTATATTCTCGGTGAAGCAGTGGAGAAACGTTCCAAAGAAACCGGATCACACGTAAAACGAGTTGCACACTATAGCGAATTGCTTGCTCAATTAGTTGGCCTTAACCACTATGAAGCAGAAATTATCAAGCTTGCGTCACCACTACATGATGTTGGCAAGATAAGCATTCCAGACCGAATATTGAATAAACCCGGTAGATTAGACGCAGAAGAGTGGACAATTATGCAATCTCATGCCCAAATAGGGTACGAGATATTGAGAAATTCTCAAAATGAAATACTCCAATGTGGTGCTAATATCGCCCATCAACATCATGAAAAATGGGATGGTAGTGGTTATCCGCAAGGGTTGATTGGTGAGCAGATCGACATAGTTGGGCGAATAACTGCACTGGCCGATGTATTTGATGCCCTTGGTAGCGATCGTTGTTACAAACCCGCATGGCCGATAGATCAAATAGTTAGCTTGATAATATCTGAAAAAGGGAAACATTTTGATCCAATTTTAGTGGAGCTTTTTATTGCGAATATAGATAAATTCATCAAAATTAAAGAGGCTTACCCTGATTAATTTTGTAACTTTATTGTAAAAGAATTCACTTTTCTCAAAACATCTGTTGTAGTAGAATCAGTAACAATGCACAACAGTGCGTTTTAACAGGAATTAAAAGGAATTTCTTATGAGATTTGAACAACTCGAGCAATTTTTGGCGTTGGGCAACCTTCGTCATTTTAGACAAGCTGCTGAGCAAACCAATATCAGTACTTCTGCGTTAACCCGTAGTATCCAGACGCTGGAAGAAGAAATTGGTTGCGAATTAGTGAAACGCTCAACCCGTTCAGTTAAATTAACTGAACAAGGCGAGTTATTCCTTGTTTATTGCAAGAATACCCTCGCGGAATTGGAACATACCAAAAAGCAGATCCATCAAAGCTTATTTGGTCGAGATCAACAACGTTTGGTGATTGGTTACACCAATCAAGCCAGTCAGATCGTACCGTTATCTTGCGGTCAATTTTTGGCTGACTACCCAAATGTGAAAATTGAAATGCAACTACAGGACGAAAACGAGCTAAGTCGTAAGCTGCAGTTAGGCGAAATCGACATCAGCGTGTTTTTACAAAAAGCCTGTCAGATTGAAAGCGATGTGCATTTACCGGATCAATTGATTATGTTTGTTGCTAAACATCATCCTCTAGCCAGTAAAGACACTATTCGCCGTGAAGAGTTATTGCACTATTCAATGTTTGGTTGTTTCTCACAGTCGAAGCAAGTTCAAAACATGCTAAATGAAGTCATTGAAGGTTTGAACAAATCGACTAGCGTTAAAATTGGCAACATCGAACAAGTGATCCAAGGACTGAAATCTAGTACTAGTTTTGCTATTGCCAGTATTGAACACGCTAAAACAGTAGCTCAAGACCCAAATTTAGTGCTACTGAAAACCAATAAGGCCATGGAACAGGAACATTTGGTGGTGCAAACCAACCGTAATTTAGGTGCCAGCAATTATATTTCGCATTTATTATCTTTGATTGAACGCACGGCACAAACAAAACAGTATGTAAGTTAAAATCTTACATACTGCAAAGCTACCCCTGTAAATAATGCCAATCCTACATAGTGATTGTTGAGAAATGCTTTAAAGCAGGGGTCGCGCTGTCTTTTTACTATCAGTTGCTGCTGATAAAGTAGTAGCGCTACTGCCACTGACATTGCCAACCAATAACTGAAATTAAATTCTAGTGTCACGCCAACCCAGCCCATCATTGCAATGAACGTAGCATTGAGAATGAAAATGACATGACGATCCAGCTGACCAAATAGAATCGCGGTTGATTTAATGCCTACAACGACATCGTCGTCTCTATCGACCATTGCATACATGGTATCGTAGGCTACAGTCCAAAGCACATTTGCCACAAACAGCACCCAAGCTAACGTGCTCAGTTCTGCGCCACTTGCAGTAAAAGTCATCGGGATACCCCAACTAAATGCAGCGCCAAGAACAAATTGTGGTAAATGAGTAAAACGCTTCATAAATGGGTAAAGCGAGGCAATAGCTAATGCCCCAACCGACAAAGCAATAGTTTGCCAATTGAGGGTCAACACCAGTAAAAACGCAATTCCTACCAATATGGCAAACAACATCAAGGCCTCTGTTGTACTGACTTTACCACTGGCAAGTGGACGCGCAGCGGTGCGTTTGACTGACCCATCTACTTTTCGGTCGGCAAAGTCGTTAATCACACAACCGGCGCTGCGCATTAAAAACACGCCCAGCGTAAACACCACTATAAGTTTTAAACTCGGCCAACCTTGATTTGCTATCCACAATGCCCATAACGTT
Organism: Pseudoalteromonas fenneropenaei; assembly: GCF_042643375.1. Lineage (NCBI taxonomy): Bacteria > Pseudomonadati > Pseudomonadota > Gammaproteobacteria > Alteromonadales > Pseudoalteromonadaceae > Pseudoalteromonas > Pseudoalteromonas fenneropenaei. The sequence goes on along the minus strand of NZ_JBHRSD010000033.1, from coordinate 7,414 downwards.
GGCCACAGCAGCAAAAACGTGCCGATAGGTTTGTCGGTACGCATCAGTTGTTGGTAATAAAGCCAGTTTTGCTTTTTCAAGGGCATAGTTAACGACATGGAGTCTCCGTTAAAAACACTTCACAGACCAACATTTGCTGCTGACCTTGCTCAAATACACTGCGCCTCGCATATTTCTGGCGCACCTCTAGTGCTAAACGTAGCAATAACGGCTTCAATGGTCCATTAAGCGTAGCAATCTCAATCCCTTTGCGTGTCCAACGCGGTTCTTGAAAGAGCACTTCCCCAAGTGGCGTGTTACCTAGTTTTGTCATCGTAAGGAGTGTTTGCGGGATCCAGCTTTGTCCATACACCACTGGCTTGCCATCACACCACAGCAGTACTTCGCGGCACCACATAGATTGCTGTGAAAAGCCATCGGCCCACCCAAGCGCATGTGGGGCTAGTGCTAGTTGCTCGTTCAGCACTTCCACCGCAAAGTGGCGACAGTGGCTTTTAAGCTTCGCGGTTAATGAGCAAGGCTCAGTTAACCAATCATGTAAAGAAGCAGGAAAGGTGTCGTGGCACAGTTGTGGCGATTCAACCTGCTGCCAAGTTGCATCCAAAGACAATGGAAAAATCTGCAAAACTATCTAATCTTCATGAGTAAAACACAGCTTAATGATAACACTAGCTTAAGCGCGCAAAAAGACTCTTAGCAAATCACTGCGTTCCCTGTTTTTTACGCCAAATTACGTATACACTTATGACTGAATTGCATCAGTTAGTCAGGAATATCAACTTATTATGAAACATCTGCTAGCACTTATGTTGTGTTTAATGGCCATTTCGGGGTCTGTTCGCGCCGAATCAAGTGTGGGTTACTATGGCTTTGAACCAGACATTATCACCAATTATATTGGCCAATCGGCGAAAAAGCTGGGTTATGTGCGGGTTACTGTTGATCTCATGCTAAACGATGTAGCTAATATTGCAGTAGTCGAACACCATACCCCGTTATTACGTGATGCAATCGTTCAGATCCTCAGTAAAGAGCCGGAAGAATCGATCAAATCCCTCACCGGACGCGAAGAGATCCGCAAACGTTGCGCAGAAAAGCTGAAAGCCTTACTGAAAGATGAAACTGGCGATGAGATTATTCGCGAAGTGTTATTTACGAAGTACTTGTATCATTAAGCTTAACACACGGCCAGAGTGCGCCGAGCAGCGCTCCACTCAACAGACCAAATAAGTGTGCCCAATTCGCCATACTGATGAAGAACAGATCGGTAAAACCAAATACCAACCACAATAACATAAACCCGAACAAAGGCTTTTGGATTAAAACTGGGGTTTGCTTGTCGCGTAATCCGACAACCCAAGCAAAGCCAAACAGCGCATAAACCACACCGCTTAGGCCACCAAAATTGCCGTCGACCATTAAATACTGCGCCCAATTGCTAATCGCAGCACTACCAATAGATAATGTGACGATCAGTAGTGTTCCGTAGCGTTTGGCAAGTTTATCCCCTAAATATAACCACCACATCAAGTTGAAAATTAAGTGTAGTGCACCAAAATGTAGGAGCGCGGGTGTCAACCAACGGTATGCCAGTTCAGGATTAAACTTAAATGCAGCAAATACTGAGTTTGGGGCAACAAAGTTGAGCGCGACAAAAATCGCCAAACACATCACGCCAATCAAGGCAACGAAAGGGTTTAATGCCAACGCACGTTTAACTAAATTGAGACTTTGGCCTTGATACTGAAAAATGGTGTCACTACGACCTAGCTGCCAAGCCGCCTCGGCAAAACAAGAGGCATGAGGATCGTTGAGAAATTGCTGCCAAATAACGCGGGCAGAGTCCAATTGGGCAGCATCAACATAGACTTGCGCACGCTGTGGGTCAATTGGCTCGACCACTACCACAATTTTTTGCAGTTGCAGATAATCAACCACGCCCTGCAAGAGTCGTGGTTGATGGTATTCACCGAGGAGTACTAGCTCTCGACGCAATCCGGACACTGTGTCGCCCACTGGGTAAAACCCCCATCCATGCTGGATACGTTTTCAAAGCCTTGTTCAAGCAAATAATTTGCCGCGCCTTGTGAGCTTATCCCGTGATAGCACACTACTACGATAGGCGTTTCAAACTCTTGCTCTTGCATAAATTGACCAATGCTAGCGTTTGATAAATGTACTGAACCTGGAATGTGGCCTTGTGCAAATGAATTTGGATCGCGAATATCTGCTATCACCAAATGTCCTTGCTCAAGTTGACTGCGAACGTCCGCAACCGAAATGTGTTTAATTGCCATGCTACCTCTAAAACGAACTTGGCTGGGCGCGTGTATAGCACCAACTCCGTGGGGCTGGTGCGGACGCGTTGACTAAAACAAACTTAGTCCCAGTTTAAAATGACTTTGCCTGATTGACCAGAGATCATAGTATCAAAGCCTTGCTGGAAATCATCAACATGGAAGTGATGAGTGATAATCGGGCTTAAATCTAAACCGGATTGGATTAAGCTGGCCATTTTATACCAAGTTTCAAACATTTCACGACCATAGATACCTTTGATCACTAAGCCTTTGAAAATAACTTGGTTCCAGTCAATTGCCATGTCAGATGGTGGAATACCTAGCATGGCAATCTTACCACCGTGGTTCATGCTGTTTAGCATGCTGCTGAACGCTGCTGGTACACCAGACATTTCTAAACCAATGTCAAAGCCTTCAGTCATGCCCAACTCTTTCATCACATCTTTGAGGTTTTCATTGGCAATATTCACCGCGCGTGTCGCACCCATTTTGCGTGCTAACTCAAGGCGGTATTCGTTCACATCGGTGATCACCACGTGGCGAGCACCAACGTGCTTAGCCACTGCCGCAGCCATAATACCAATCGGGCCAGCGCCAGTAATAAGCACGTCTTCACCCACTAGGTCAAAAGATAGCGCGGTGTGTACTGCATTACCAAATGGGTCGAAAATTGCTGCTAACTCATCAGGAATATTATCTGGGATCTTGAACGCGTTGAACGCAGGAATAACCAAATATTCCGCAAATGAACCTTCACGGTTAACACCTACACCTATGGTGTTACGGCATAAATGTACTCGACCCGCACGGCAGTTACGGCAATAACCACATGTGATGTGGCCTTCGCCAGAAACGCGGTCGCCGACTTTAAAGCCACGCACTTCTTGACCCATGTCAACCACTTCACCGACGTATTCGTGACCCACGACCATAGGTACCGGAATGGTCTTTTGCGCCCAATCGTCCCATTTATAAATATGTACATCCGTTCCGCAAATCGCGGTTTTGCGGATTTTGATCAATAGATCGTTGTGGCCTACTTCCGGTTTAGGCGCTTCGGTCATCCAGATCCCAGGTTCCGATTTTAATTTCGATAATGCTTTCATGTTCACACTCTTAGCAAATACGGCGGCTAGTGCCGCCGCTAAACATTAAATCACACCCAGTTCTTTACCAATGCGGGTAAAGGCTGCGATGGCTTTATCCAATTGCGCTCTGGTATGCGCAGCAGAAATTTGCGTGCGGATCCGCGCCTGACCTTTTGGTACGACTGGGAACGAGAACCCTGTCACGTAAATACCTTCAGCGAGTAATTTGTCTGCCATGGTTGCTGCAATTTTAGCATCACCTAGCATAACTGGGATAATGGCATGGTCTTTACCTGCACAAGTAAAACCAGCTGCTTCCATTTGCGTACGGAAATAAGCTGCGTTTTGCCATAATTGGTCACGCAGTGCTTTGCCTTCGGCTAACATTTCTAGCACTTTAATTGATGCAGTAACGATTGAAGGCGCAAGCGAGTTTGAGAACAAATATGGACGTGAACGTTGACGTAGCCATTCGACAATCTCTTTACGGCCAGCAGTATAACCACCTGATGCACCACCGAGTGCCTTACCTAAAGTACCGGTAATAATATCAACGCGACCCATCACACCACAGTATTCTGGCGTGCCACGGCCATTTTCGCCAACAAAACCAACCGCGTGTGAGTCATCCACCATCACTAACGCATCATATTTGTCTGCTAAGTCACATACCGCTTTTAAGTTACAGATCACGCCGTCCATCGAGAACACGCCATCTGTCGCAATCAACTTAGTTTTTACGCCAGCTGCATCAGCAGCAATAAGTTGCTGCTCCAAATCGGCCATATCATTGTTAGCATAGCGGAAACGCTGAGCTTTACATAAACGCACGCCATCAATAATAGAAGCATGGTTTAACGAGTCCGAGATAATCGCGTCTTCTGGGCCTAACAAGGTTTCAAATAAACCTGCGTTGGCGTCAAAGCAAGATGAGTAAAGGATAGTGTCTTCCATTTGCAGGAATTCACTGATGCGCGCTTCTAGAGTTTTATGGATGTCTTGAGTACCGCAAATAAAGCGTACTGACGCCACACCAAAACCATGGTCATTCAAACCTTGCTGAGCTGCAGCTATTAAAGTTGGATGATTCGCTAAACCAAGATAGTTGTTGGCACAAAAGTTAATCACTTTTTCACCTGATGCAACGGCGATTTCCGCTTGTTGCTGTGAGGTGATGATACGTTCGTTCTTGTATAAACCTTCAGCCTTTACTTCTTCAATTTGCTGCTGTAGTTGGCTGTAAAATGCCGCTGCTCGCATTGTTGTCTCCATATTTGCACGGCTAACTCTGTATGACAGAGCTAGAATTGGTATGGTTATCTTTCATTACTTATCCCCTAACTACTTGATACCTTAGCGGTGTTGTCTACCGGCGACGCCAAGTAATGGGGTATATTTGAGATCATTAAACGCTATTGCGCCTATTTTAAAAGGTTATGTTGCTTAATGCACGGCCAGTGACGACCGTTCGTCGCCTATTTTATGGTTTTCGGCAGTGGTTAGACCACTAACCGCGCTGGTACGTCAGCTAAACTCTCAACCACCGCCGTAGCAGTCGCAGCGCAATCATTACTCAAGGCTTGACCAGAACGCACCAAAAAGCGCTGCGGTACGCCGGCGGCCAAAGCCGCTTCCATATCCGACGCTTTATCTCCTACCATCACACTGTTGGCTAGATCGAGTTCGAGTTCTTTGGCGGCTTGCAACAACATACCTGGGAATGGCTTACGGCAATCGCAGTCTTGTCGATATTGTACTTGGGCATTTTTAGGATGATGCGGACAAAAATATACCCCAGCAATCTCTATTTGATGGGCGGCAAATTGTGCCTTCATCCACTCGGTAAGTTGCTGAAACTGCGCCTCATCATAATAGCCACGTCCAATCCCAGATTGATTAGTCACGACCACCAGCTTGTAACCTAAAGCTTGTAATTGCTGACATGCGCTAAAAACCCCAGCAATAAAATGGAAGTCTTGCGGTTGGTGCACATAGGCATGATCTTCGTTTATCACCCCATCTCTATCAAGGAACACGGCTTTATGCATTACAACAGCTCCTTCGCAACGACTTTATCGAACATAGCGATGACATCTGATGTAGCGATTTGCGCCATCAAGTCGCTGCCTTTTACCCGCGTCCCCCACGCCAATTCAGACGCGGCCTTGCCTTTTTGAGCCTTGAGGTTGCGGTGATATACCTCAACCACGTAGTCCTGATATAAATAAGGCCCAGTGCGTTTAGGGTTAGAGTGCGCATATAGACCAATCACTGGAGTCCCCATAGTGACCGCCATATGGGCAGGTCCGGTGTCTGGTGCAACCACTAATTTGGCGCGATGTAACACACAGAGCAGCTGTTTTAGTGAAGTTTTACCCACTAAATTACGAATTGGCGCTTTACTTGCGGCCATAATACTATCGGCCAGAGTAGTTTCCATCATAGTGGGGCCACCACTGAGCACCACATTAAAACCTTGTTGATGGGCATGCTCGGCAAGTTGCGCGTAGCGCTCTGGCAACCAATTACGCTCTGCTTTACTCGCCGCAGGGGCAATCACCAATACGCGTTCAAGTCCGCTTAATAGTTCATCTGCTACTTGATAATCCGCCTCAGTCACTGGCATTTGCCAGCTTGGTGCTTTCAATTCAGCGCCTATAGTACGGGCGAACTCAGCAAAGCCTTCTAGTACATGAGGTTCAGATTGCTTAGCAATACGCTGATTAATAAACAAACTATGCAATTCTTTGGAACGGCCTTTATCAAAGCCGATTTTCACTTTGGCGGGAATACAGCGCGCCACAAGATTCGCTCTTAGTGCCACTTGCATGTGTAGCAGCACATCAAATTTTCGACCTTTAAAGGTCTTGCTTAAAGCTTTAAAAGCGGCTTTACCTTGTCTTTTATCAAATACGACAAATTCAACCCCTGGCATGCCTTCTAGCATCATGGCTTCGACTTTGCCTATCACCCAAGTGATTTTGGCGTCGGGATGCGCACCTTGAATAGCCTGCACTGCCGCAACGGCATGACATACATCGCCGATGGCGGATAATCTGAGAATACAGATGGATTGGTAAGAATTTGCCACACTAAACCCGTAGACTAACTAAGATAAGCGTTGATCTTAAATTAATCATACTGCAATGCAAGTTTCGGACGATGAAAAAAACAAGTACACTAGCGCCTTTATCCCTCAGATTTGGCTCCTATGGAACTGCGCAGCGAACACTCCCACACTCTGATCTTGGCCGATGCAACGTTGGATTTCCAAGTTGAGCACTTCAGCGCCGAATATTGGCGAGATAAACGAGCTATCATCGCTGAAAAACGTGGCCGCGCCGCGGTGTATTTTGTTAAAAGCCAAGCAGGTACGGCTGTACTGCGGCACTACTGGCGTGGTGGGCTGATTGGCAAGCTGCTGAAAGACCAATATCTATATTTTGGGCTCAAACACACTCGGGTCTATCGCGAATTTGCCCTCCTGTGCCAACTCCATCAGCTTGGCCTTGCGGTGCCAAAACCTCTGGCTGCCAGAGTCTCTCATCATGGCTGCTATTATCGGGGTGATATTTTGACTGCGGCCATTGCCGGTGCACATTCATTAAATGAGCGTTTACAAGCGCGCAGTTTAATGCTGCCAGAACTCAAAGCCGTGGCTGCAACCCTAGCGCAGTTTCATCGCGCTGGCGTATATCATGCCGACCTCAATATTAATAATATTCTCTTTTCGAGCGACAATCGGGTCTATGTGATTGACTTTGATCGAGGAGAGCTACGCCAGCCAGATACGCGCTGGCAGCAGCAGAATATGGCAAGACTCGCGCGCTCATTTAATAAAGAAGCGGGTCGCCAAGAAGTATTGCATTGGTCTGAAGATAACTGGCAACAGCTGCAAAAATATTATCAACGCGCTTTAACTGCATAAAAAAAGCCGGTTCAGCCGGCTCAGACTGTTGAAAAAGGGCTAGACACAGATCTAGCCCTTTGATCTAATAAGCACAGTGAGTATCGAGAGTTCACCAT
>NZ_JBHRSD010000032.1:0-11192 GCF_042643375.1 Pseudoalteromonas fenneropenaei | reverse complement strand
TGTTCGGTAATGTCACTGATTTGCAGAAAGACATCGTTTTCCAGACCTGCAACTGATTTAAGGACTTCGTTAATCAGGATTGGGGCGTAACTCCAGCCAAATAAATGTTCAAGCCGTTGCCGACTATCTTGTGGCACGGTTGTTGTTTTATATACCGGCATTAACATTAAAAAACCCTGTTGAGCTCGCTCATTTGCCTGTACTAAGGTAATGGGCGCTGTTAACCTCACATCGTTATTGAACGCCGCATCTAATGCTGCCTTGCGGCGCATTGCTTCGGAACCAATATCAACCCCCACGGCCTCTCGGTTGTTTTGCTCAGGTTCAATATAGGTGATCACAAAAAGGCTATCTTGGTGTGGCGTAAGCTGCCTGATTTGGAAGTTGTAGCTTGGTCGCTCGGCAGCCATCCGGTCTAGAAATGCCGCAGTTTGGTTTGGTTCAACTTTGATGATTAAACCAAAACCATGAGCCCCTGGAAACTCCCTTTTATAGTCTCGCACTTGCGTATAGGCCTGCATATCGTTGTAATCAAAATGCTCAGGGGATAGCAACATTACTGCACCACGGATGCCGCGCAAACCATATTGATACAGCGTGACCTTTTCCTGAACCCCTTCTGCAATTAGATTTAACCTGACAGTAACCGCATCACTAATTCGCTTTGCTTGGGTTTGTTGTTGCTGATCTACCATGGATGTTGCCACAAAGTAGCCAATAACTAATAACCCTAACGGTAGCCATAATGACATTAACCAACTGCGTAATGAAAATTTGGGAACAGAGATAAGTGACTTCATTTAATGCTCAGGAGGCTCCGATTGATATAAAAAGGGTAGGGCCGATAATTTAGATGGAAAACCAAAATCAAATTCAGAAACAATCCAGCAACTGATTTGCCTGTAGGACTCGCTCATTATGAAACAGTCGCACCAGCGCGCCGTGTTTTTAAAACAAGTTGAGCCAACCAGTAAATTAGAAACTTATTAAAAATATCACTCTAAGCTCAAAAAGCAAAACTTTCAAATTGCATTGAGCTTATGTCGATATGAATAGTCATATTTAATCTACAGAGCAAGGACAAATTAGCGCCCCCTAACATTGTCAATCCAACTTAATTGCGTGATCTACGCAAATCAATAGAAGCAGATCGCTTTGAAGATGATTGTTGTAGTAAAAAGTTAGCTTGCCTTACTGAGAAGCACGATCCGAGTGACAATCAACTCGACGAATGGATGCTGGACACTGTGGTTGAGACACATGCCATTTTGCGGTTAAAAGTCCGTCCAACTTCAGGCGTTAATGTCCGCTCTATCAAGCAAAGCATACTTTCGCATGAGTACTATGATGCGGAGAGAAATTTCTGCTTTTCGCTCATAACTGTCTGTCAGATAAAGTCTAAACTTAATCGCTTACACTCCCAGATCAAATATGAGTTACTAAAGTTATTCCTGTTACAGTCAATCCATCTCTGGGCAATCGACAATCCTCAAACTGATTTGCTTGTACACTCAAACGAAATAGGATGTCTCCCCTAAACTAAAAAGATTCCCTCGCCTCTTCCTTTATCATCTGCTCAATCGCTTGTTCCATCGTTAATCCACTATCCATAAGTGCTTGTCGTCTTACCTTTTCTTCTTTTTTTGTAGTGAGAATCAATTGGAATTTCCGGTCAGTATACAAACGGCAAACCTGAGAGTTCATGCCGTGCTTAACAAGCACTTCTGAATAGGCCTCATCGGTCAGACCTGGCTTTGGTGTTTTTGTGTCTAAGGACTTTAATAGTTCCAAATCTGTCTTTGAGCCACTAAATGCTTTTTCACTTTCCAACCGAGTTACCTGCTCGGGGTTCTGTTTCATTAACAGTAACCAAGCAGAGTTCGCGATAATCGCTCGCCCAACGCTAGATTCATAACCATCCATTACTGACTGTGTAACTAATGCGCCAGACGCGCCATATTTACGGAAGCGCCGCCAGCCAGTTTCTAGGAAGGTAGTGAAAAACTTCATCATTTCAGCTGAACTTGAGCCGTCCTCTTTTAAATATTCCCAAGCTTCATCTAGTATGAACATCTTACGACGTGCTGTACCATCGTCAGCAATGTACATCTGGTATTGAATATTCATAATCAATGACATGAGAGCGCAAACTTGCAAATGAGCATCTGCTTTTAGCTCTTCAAGCTCACAGACAATCAAGCGACCCGTAAATTGGATCGGCGGGTATTTGTTACCAAAGTAATGGCCATACAAACCACCTGCGCAAAATGGCGCTAAACACTTCCCTATTAGCGCAATGTCTGGCTCATTAGTATCGATACATGCTTTTGCTACATGGTCTATGGTGGCTTCCTTACCATATTGCGACCAGATACGAGCTAGCACTTCATGTAAACCGGCCATTTGGAGTGAGTTAACTTTTCCGTCAGGGAACGCCATCGTTAAGATGAGCGAGTGAACCATTTTGGCTGCGCCGTTTTCACCAATCCATTCATCAACCGAAGGAAACGGATTTAATGAAAACTTAAAATTGCTATCAAAAGTTATAAATTGCGCATCTTGATACTGCGATGCAACACCTTCATATGAACGCCCCACGTCGACAATAAACACTTGTGAACCGTCATCAAATGGCTGTGTATAGCCATCGAGAGCCTGCTTTTGTACACCAACACCAAGCATTGCATTCGTTAAGAAACCAACAAAGAACGATTTACCAGCACCAGAGGTGGCTGCACAATAAACGTTATAGTTTGAGTTCGTTTCAAAGAAGTCTAACGATATAACCTGCCCAGTTCTTGACGCTAACAAGATAGCTGGATTAGCGGTGTTACCTTTCCAACTGGCCATGTGCGGTGTTAGGAATGTTAGTAACTTCGATGTTCCTTGGTTATATCTAAAGCTATTTCTTGCCACAATTTCATCGACACCAAACGGCAATGTGCTCAGAAACATCGGCAGTGAATAGTAAGGCTCAGGTGATAATCCCAAATCGATATTTTTAAATATCGCATTTGCACTCTCTAAAAACTCATTGGCTTTATCTTCGTTTTCAGTGAATGACACCATCTGCATGCTGAAATTAACCAAAAGGCTTTTTTCTTGGTCCATTTCACGCTCAAGTAAGTCAAAGTCCCTACGTTGGAATTTAAGCTTATCTAGCTTTTGCAACATCTCGCCACTCGCTTGACTTCGCAGAGTCGTTTTTCTGCGTTGAAAACTTGCCCTGGCATCCTTTTGGTCCGGGTAAATAATGTTCAAGCTCAAAATAAAATGCTCTGATAATAATGAGGAACCATCACGCCAATCACCTAAAGCGGCGAGCATATTTCCATAGTAAAGGTTTTCTGGAAACTCTGTTACTGACATGGGTTTAATAAACTGACATGGTTTGCACTTGTTGTCATAGACTTGTATGCCGGTTGGTGTTGGCTCAACGTACTTGCCAGCATCTAACAATAGGTCTGACAATCGTTGTGAAGATGGTACTTCATCTTTGAATGACGGCTTGCCCTTCCATCTAGATTGACCATACATGTTTAGCAAAACGTTCATTCTGCGACGATAATCATCTTCGTTAGCAACATGAGGCGCAAGGTAGCTCAGTTGCTTCATCATCATCTTTAAGTAAGTTTTAAACTCTCGAAGCTCGCGCGGATTTGGTATCGCCTTTTTGATTGGCATTTTGAAAACAACCCAATATTCAAAGTTCTTGAATCGATACCCATTGTCGTTGATATTTGTCTGCGCTCCAGTTCTATAGAACTGCTTGATTGAGTTGGCCAGTACGTCAACCTGCTCTTGATCAGGACCAATAAATCGACTTCCCCTCACCTGTTCGTAACCACAAAGTATGTCTTCAATGTCAGGCATTGAAACCAATTGCGTTTGTAACGTTGAACCTGCTGGATAGGGTGTTTTAAAAATGGTGTCCAACCCTTTTCGGATCTTATCGTTTGATCCCGCTGAAGGTTGGCAGATAATCATCGCACCGATAGCCGGTTCATCTAGAATAAATGCTTTGTCTTCAATCCAATACTCAACGACGGGGATCAAATTACTAAAGCGTTCTCTGCGCGAAATCTTATCCATTAATTCTTTAAAAATACCCATGCTCCGGCTCCGAACTAGTTGCTTTGTGGCTCTGTTACTACACCAAGTGGATCAACACCTTGTCGCTTTTGCTGCACGCGTTGCATTTGTTCTTCAGACTTTCTCACCATATCCAACGGTACGACTCGGCTCGGTCTCAAATCGGTGGCAGGTGATTTAACCCATGTCGACTTTTGTGTGTTGACGTACAAGTAACCTGGAACATGGAAAACACCTTTATTGTCAGTGTATGAATTAACCATTATTCGCATAGGTTTTGGTTCTTGCATCACTGCTAGTGCCTCTGGTGCCATTGGTTCACCATTACTTGGCCAGCGTGCAAATTCGCTTGGTGCAGCTGCATGTTGAACACTGCCTGTGATCAATCTGCTTGGTTGATAATCTGTGCTGGTTTGCTGTTCCAGACTGCGTGGTTCATAGATGTAGTTTTGGCTCTGATCAGCCGGTTGATTAGTCTGCAATTGTGGTTTGTGTTGGTGTACCTGATGGTGTAATTCATCTTCAGAGAGTCCTTCTAGGGATTCACGGTTATTTGTTAACTCGTAGATATCGCGTGGTCCAGCACAGACTCCGCCTTTTTTTAGGTTGTTACACGTAAAATCTTGTTGGCCTATTGATGCGATACAACCAGATAACCCTAACGAACTAACAATCAATAACGTCGAACTTAATAATGCTTTCATTTCAGCTTTTCCTTACGGTTGCTCGTACCACTTGTCAAAATCTAGAGGCAATCCTTCACTCACAAGCCCATCCTCTCGAATGATGTGCGGTAGCTCTTGTATATTGAACACGCCAGACAGAACACCCGCCATTTGGATTGGTTCCTCTGAACAAACTTTTTCTATGTCATTGAATGACAATGAAGTGCCATTGATTAGATCTTGCTTGGCGGCAGCTTTATCTGTTGCGCACCAAAGTCGTCTAGCTCTATCTACAGCGTTGTTTCCACCAACCAAAGGCGCTAATACGATTGTAAAATTGTATTTTTCTGAATCTTCGATGTGTTTTAGGAATCGAGTGGTGTATTGCGAAGTTGGGTCGACAAAAGCGACTCCTGAACGAGGAAGTGTTTCATTACCGACTTTAAACGTAGCCAGCTGCTCTTCTGGTTTAAGTCCAATATTTGCAACGGGAGTACGTTGTATAGCTGTTGCATCTGACAACGTTTTGATAGTTTTCCTATGCCATACATCAACAAGACGACCGTCAAAGACAAACCTGCCGTCAGCGCTAACAACATACGAACCGTTTTCAGCTTCTACAAAAAAGAGCTTTTTCATTGGTAATTCTCGAATACCTACGATATCGCCTTTTTTTTCTAAGTTGACTTTGACTTCTTCTCGATAAGTTGATTCCCTTTCCTCAGCTGCTTTAGCGATGGTTTCAGTCAATGCCACATCCGATGCAAAGGACAGTGAGCTAGCGATAAACATGTAGGTGTAAAGAAAGTTCAGCTTCATTGCGCCCCCTTGAACATACCAAGAAGCTCCTCTGCTGGTGCGTACCCTCTTGAAATGAGTCTTCCATTGGTTGAATAAATAGCTGGAGTTCCGGCAACACCGAGCCATTGACCGAGGTTGTAACTAGCCTCAATCTCGTTCTTGCATTCAGCTTTATCGATTGTTTCATCACGCATAACCATGTTCATTGCCATTTCAGGGTTTTTTGCGCAGACAATGCTTTGCATGTTTAAGTAGCTCTGTGTATACAACTGATTATTAGATTGAGGCAGGTAAACGCCCTGTCTTGGCCAGATTGCATAGTGAATCGTGATCCCTGCTGCGTTATATTGGCTCATTTCTCGATGCATTTTTTTGCAAAACCCGCAGGTTGTATCAAAAAAAACAACGGCTTCGTATTTCTCATTTGGAGCTTTGTAGGAAACGAAACTAGGTTTAATTCGAGCGATTTCTTTCGCTGCCTCTTCCGCTTTACGCTCTGCTGTCAGATTTAATAACCCATTTTCAAAACGATGTATTTGGCCATTGATTAGATGTTTGCCATCGTGTGTAGAGTACATGACGGTTCTGTCAGTAACGATTTCGTAAAGCCCGGACTCATGTTCGCTAATTGATTTAATTTCAAAGCCAGTGAGATTAGTCAATTTATCAGCGATTGTGTCTTGCAGATCTTGTGCATAGCTGTGCAGGCTTAACGAGGCAAGAATTAAAGAACCAATTAACTTCAGCTTCATAACAAAACTCCAAACTTAGATTGACCAGCATTTTTGCAAGCAACAAAGTTTTTTAGTCAATTTTGGATCGGCATATTTCCGTTTGTAACGATTTTCCAAGTTCGCCTTGCCCATAAGTTATCCACTATTTCTGTGTACAAATCGATGCCAGACTTGTGGATAACGCTGATTTCTCTCACTTATTCAAAACGAATTGGATGCATTCTTGTGAACCTGCGATAAGATTGTTGAATTGATTTAGGAACTACACATTATTGCCAATGAAAACGTTTGAGTTAGAACAAGAGCGCGGTTGCTCTTTTGAAATGAATACCGAAAATCAAAATATTAAACTGGTCGTAACGGATATTTTGCCCGATGTGCTTGCTTTGACTGGTCTAGATTTGCAATCCACGGAGTTAAGTATTAATGAATTTTTCGCAGAGCGTAGTGCTGGTGCTTTTCGTACCTTCAAAACATTTGTTTATCAACACACATCGATAATTTTGACGCTTGATACCTCATCGCAATTAGGTGCTAGATGCCGATTATTCTACTTGGGTGATGGCGTAGTTGCTTTGCAGGCTCCTGATCACGTAACAATTACCAAGGAGAAACAACCTAACTTTGTTGCACCTAAATCATACTTACCAGCTGGTATTGCTTGTGCGCTCGAACAAATTGAGTCTTCAACTCCAGACACAACCGAAGAAATTGGTTATTTGCTCGCGCAAGTTGATTTAACTGCCACCAAGCTGATCGTGTTACAACATGATTATGTTACTCCATCGCTTGAAGAACTTATCACATCTGAAATACACAGCTTGAATTTGCTAAAGCAAAAACTAAAAGCTAAGCAACATAAATTAAGAAAGGCACCAAAGCTTGAAGCGTTGAGAAAAACCATCCTAATCGAAAAGCTAAAAACGTTCTTAGTCCAAAACGGTTTCGAAGCTCAAGTGTCTGAGTTTGAAATTCAAGCATTACGAGAAGCGTCTAAAAGTGTTGCTGATGGTCAGAATTTAAAATCAGAGCCAGACGTAATTCAAAGCCTTAACAATACGAATGACTTAAAGCAGCATCGGCTTCATAAACGCTTTGAAGATTTTTTTAGACCAAACCAGGTGCCATTCCCTCTACCCATTGCTAAATGCAAGCATTGTCAATCCATAGCAAAATTAACCAAAGTTAAAGGAGCTAAAGGCAAGTCACTTTACCAAATAGGTTGCTCAGGTTGTGATACGCATCCTAAAAGTAACCAGCATAAACGAGCATCGTACTTGGTTTACCTTTGGAATAAAGAGTGTGCAGACATAACAATGTCACCGACTGAAATTAAGGCGTTGCATTACCTAGTTAACGAAGATCCTGAACTCAAAACATATCTACAAGACTTATCGAATTACTTGGACTTATACGCTGATGACATTAAGACGACTAAAGCAATGTGCGACGCTGATCAGCTAAGTTACTTTGCTAGTATTGAAGGTAAAATTGACCATCTAAGGCATGCTATAAATTTAGCAAAGCTGTTCCAAAAGAGACGTTCTGTTTCCAAACAGTAGCGTCAATTCCACTTAGTATTACTCTGATTGAGCATTAAGAGATAGCTACGCTCTTCGACCTTCGCAGCTACCAGCCAACATAGCATCATAAGGAGGAAACTATGTCTACGAGCAATGTTAACACAAAAGCCATTCGACTAATCGAGTTTGTTAATTGGCCTATTGAAATGAAAAGAGCGTACTTAGCTAATACGTTGTCTTCAAGCAGCAACGCAATGAAGCTGTATTTGATGCACTCAAAATTCGGTCTTCCAACCTCTTAAAGATTAATATATAGATTAAGATTAGAATAGATTAAAATAGATTAAGGGCGTTAAAAACGCTTTTAATCTATTGTTAATATTGAATTTAATCTTATAAACTGATGCAATAAACCTACCGAAACCGAAGCATTAAACCTATCGAAACCGACGCATTAAACCTATACATCGACATGATATCACAATAACTTACACACAGGTTTCCCACATTCCTCGGTGATTTTAAAGACTGATGCATTAAACCTACATATGATTTTGTGCTTTTTTTCATCAGAAAGTGTTGATTTAGGCTGTTCACCATAAACCGAAGCAGTAAACCTATATAAAATAGCGTTCAATATTCAACCAATGCAATAAACCTACCTAATCCAGCGCAATGAACCTACATGTCATTAGGTTAGCTATTCACACCTCGTACATCATTGATTAGTTCATTTGTGATGATTTAACAGCCAAATAGTAACAGTGAACTCATTGTCAGCGATTGACTCTGAGAACTGAGATTTTAAAAATAACTGTTATATAGGGAAACCAACGCATCAATCCTACATATCTAATGGATATATACCGATTATGTTATCTATCCTTATAAAAAATAACTTTGTTCCTAAAAACTGTTTTATTGATGTGATTGCCGGATTTAATCACATCACCTTTTGATTTGATTAAATCCAATAATCGAATCATAATATGATTTGAATGTAGTTATTTTTCGCATCATAGGTATGAGCATGTGGATATGGGAACAAGATGAGTGGCCCAATTTTTCTTGGGATAAAGACAGAATCGAACCTAAGTTGAGAGACGTCCGTTTACATCAAGGGGTTCTTCTAGGAAAGATGCTTTGCCAAACAGAAAACCACAAACAAAGCATGCTGGATACCTTACTTGCAAACATCGTTCATTCGAGTGCCATCGAAGGGGAAAAGCTAAATGCTTTTTCAGTACGCTCGTCATTAGC
Organism: Pseudoalteromonas fenneropenaei; assembly: GCF_042643375.1. Classification (NCBI taxonomy): domain Bacteria; kingdom Pseudomonadati; phylum Pseudomonadota; class Gammaproteobacteria; order Alteromonadales; family Pseudoalteromonadaceae; genus Pseudoalteromonas; species Pseudoalteromonas fenneropenaei. The sequence goes on along the minus strand of NZ_JBHRSD010000032.1, from coordinate 2,117 downwards.
AAATAAACTCGGCCTGTCTGAAGAGAGACCCTTTCCGACTTCCCCTCGCACTGATGGTCTTGCCGAAATTATGTTAGATGCTGTAGATAACTTAGAAGAGCCACTAAAAAAAGAGCGGATTTTGCACTGGCACAAGTGCCTTTTTGTTGAAGGCTACACATTGTTCAATCCTGTTATTGGAGGCCAGCTGCGCGGTAATGAGCCTATGCAAGTTGTATCCGGTAGGCTGGATAAGCCAACTGTACATTTTGAAGCACCTGGACGAGAGCGGCTTGACCACGAGTTAGACATATTTATTCGGTGGTTCAATGAGTCACGACTGCAACCCAATTTAGATCCACTACTTAGAGCGGGAATTGCTCACCTATGGTTTGTCACTTTACATCCATTCGACGATGGCAATGGCAGACTCACTCGTCTATTGACCGATTTAGCACTTGCCCAAGCTGAGCGCCAATCTGTCCGGTTCTATGCGATGTCGGTTGCAATCTTGACTCGACGGAAAAGCTACTACGACATCTTGGAGCAAACTCAAAAAGGCCAGTTAGATATTACTGATTGGCTAGTCTGGTTTTTAGACACCTTACATGAGACCTTTACTAATGTGCTTCTAGAGATTGATAGGACAACAACCAAAACAAACTTTTGGCGCAATATCGATCAAACCTTGCTCACAAAAGAACAAGTTAAGGTACTAAATCGAATGCTTGACGGTGAATTTGACCAAGGCATTAGCACTTCACAGTACCATAAGGTAGCAAAAGTAAGTAAACCAACTGCGACACGCCACCTAACTTGGCTAGTTGAATTAGGTTGCTTAGTTAAAAGTGAAGCAGGAGGCAGAAGCACTCGATATACATTGATGCAAAAATGGAAAAGAAATGAGTAGATAAATTAGCATCTTGGCTGATGGTCGGCGTATTTCTCTAATAGATAAAGGTAGCTTGGATGGTGTTTACGCCACTATGCAAAATAGTCAATAACAAGAGCTTCTAGCAAGCGTTAGTCATATCAAGGATTCGAGCCATGATTTTCAAGTTTTGGGAAAAGCTCCCACATAAAGAATGCGTGCACCCCGATGACCAAGAGGTCATCGAGCAACACAGAGATATTTTTGAATTACATGTTCCGCCAGGCCACATTAACGGAAATCTAAAAACAGCACCCGTGATCGCGCTTTTCCTTAACCCTGGCTTTGAAGAGGAAGACAAGCAAGGACTCGTAGATGAAGCTTGTCGAGAGCTCCTATTTGAACAAATCAAAGGTGAGAGTGACTTTCCTCTCTGGTTTAATCGATGGAGAGAATGGTTTTTACCACGAGCAAGGCTCGATGGTACGTCAGACGAAGAGGTCGCAAAGAACGTATCCATTTTCAATGTTTGCGCCTATGCTTCGAAAGATGCAAGGCAATTAAAGCCCGCTATTCTGAATAGTCTGCCAAGTACCTAGGTGGCAATTGATTACTTACATGAGGTTCTTATTCCTCAGGCTCAAAGAGGGGAACGCTTCATTGTCATATGCAGAGCAGCTTGGGCATGGAAACTCAAAAAAACCATCGAATGCGACACTATAAAATTTGTAAAAAATCCTAGAGGTGGTTATTTCGGCCCTGAAATTCGAGCACAAATTAAGGAATGGATGAGTTCTAAATCAATAGTTACGGCGTTGTAACCAGTGCTGTACCCGACCACCTACACTAACGCAAAGCAGCTCCACTTCGGCGACTGAGAAAGGTGTTAAGACCTGCTATTAGCACGATTGATAAAGTGAACAAAGGGCGTGAAGCGCATAATTAGACAAACTCGAATTTGGACAAAAATAAGTTTCGAATTTAATGTTCCCCGACACCGACAAATGAATGTTTAATTACATAGATGACAATATACTATTGAACAGGATTGTAGTAATGGCATTTTATTGCCTTGTCAGTTAGAATTTAAGTAACACAGGAGGCGTTATGACAAACACTGTTGCTAAAGTAGCGACCGAGCGCAAGACGAAGTTTACCCCCAATATGGAAAACTTTAAGGTCAGTTTGAGCTACGAAGGCCTTTCACTCAGAAAGGATAGTGAAGGCAAAACGATTGCGGATTTAAAACGCAAGTATGCGCGATAAG